>JAKAAG010000004.1 GCA_021797085.1 Nanobdellota archaeon | reverse complement strand
ATTTATACCAAAAGATCAATATAAAACTGTAAATAGATATGTTTGATTCGATGAATTTAAAAAAAGAGATATTAACTGCATTGCATGAAATGAAGTTTGAAGAACCCACTGAAGTGCAAAAACAGGCTATTCCACTGGAATTGGAAGGCAAGGACGTAGTTGTAAAATCAAAAACTGGGAGCGGAAAAACCGCTGCTTTTGTGATACCAATATTGAATAGCCTGGAAAAGAGCGAAAAAGAGGCCGCGATGATAATAACACCTACTAGAGAACTTGCACTTCAAGTAACGGAGGTTGTAAGGGACCTTGGAAAGCACCTCCAGCTAAAGGCAGTTACAATTTACGGCGGCGCTTCGATAAATTACCAAATAAGAGAGATAAGAAACGGGGCAAACATAATTATAGGAACTCCCGGTAGAATAATAGACCTAATGAAAAGGGGGGAACTGCTTACCAATTCAATAAGATTCCTTGTTTTAGATGAAGTGGATATCATGCTGGACATGGGCTTCATAGATGACATTAAATACATACTATCAAAATTGCCTAAGAAAAGACAGACAATGTTCTTTTCTGCCACGATTCCTGAAGAGATAAAACACATAACCTTAAACTATACTAACAATCCAGTAAATGTTAATATAGGTGCAGGAGAGGTAACAGTGAGCACAATACAGCATTTCTATTCCATTGCAAATGGCAGCGACAAATTTGCAACTTTGCTTGCATATCTGGATGAGAAAAAACCCGAAAAGGCGATAATATTCTGCAAGACACAGAGAAATGCGGAAAGAATCTATTCTATGATGCAAAATATGGACATAAAAGCCGTTTTAATGCATGGCGGTCTAAGCCAAAACAGAAGGGAACACTCCCTCAGCATGTTCAAAGAGAATACAAACATGCTTATAGCGACAAATGTAGCTTCAAGGGGGTTAGACATAGATAATGTTTCTGATATAATAAATTTTGATGCCGAGGCGGATCCAAAAGCATATGTCCACAGAGTAGGCAGAAGCGCAAGAATGGGAAAGAGTGGAAGGGCTTTCACGATATTCACCCCCTCCGAAAAATACTTAGTTTATGAGATAGAAAACTACGCTAAGATAAAACTTTCTTTGATAGAATTTAATCTTTCTGCCTATAGAGAGAAGATAAACGAACTTTACAAAGGAGATTCTAGACATGAAGTTGAAAGCGCATTGCGAAGAAGTAATTTTAATCCAAATAGAGGTTTCAGCAGAAATAAACCATACAGAAGGGAATTCGGTGGCAATAACAATGACAGACATTATTCTGGATTCAAAAAGAATAGATTCAAACGCAATTATTTCAAGGAAGATTAAGCAGTTTACACCCTCTAACAAATAATGCCTTTGGATAGAAGTATTAATAAATCCGGTTTTTATATTATAATGATGCTATTCAAAGGAAAAGAGAAACCAAAAGTGGATGATGATATTCTTTTAAGGGCAAATATTGCACAGGGGATAAAGATCCTTTATCTGGATAGGAAGCGGCTGTTTTATCCCGAAAGTAACCATTATGACAAGTTAAAAGATACATTTACGCATATAATAAAAAACATAAAAGATCTAGAGGAAAAGAAGCCGAGGATGCTTGTAATGACGAATAATGGATTTCAGTATGAAGTGCTTGACAGTGAGCTGGTTGATACCTTGCAAAATTACTTTGAATTTCTGCTTCTGCTCCCCCCACCAAGCTCAATATTCACAAAATGGAAAAAATCCGTGGAAGTAGGCAAAATGCGTATACCTACGCTTTCCTACATGTTGCATTCCATTCTTACGTATAAATTACCGGATTACTGGAAGGACAAGATGGATGAATACACTGATATAGCTGGTGCGATAATAGAAGTAATGAACAAGAGCTCCAGTAACGAAAAATTGATAAACCTTACAAAAGAAGCAGAGAGGAACATAGCTAATGAAGTAAACAAGGAAAGAGAAAAAATTTACAAGAAAAAAATACTTGAATGGATAAGACTAAACCTCATAATATAAAAAGTCTATTAAGCTTTAAAATTAAATGTTACTTTTTTAACTTAAAATTAAACAAAAAATCACTTTTTAGCCTTGCTCTTACTAGGCATCACTAATTTTGGAACACCATGCACGTGCTTATAGGAGGCTATTGCTATCTCTTCCAACGTCAAGCCCTTTGTCTCTGGTGTGAAGAATACTGTGAAGAAGAATACAAACAGCATCAATGCCAATAATATGAAGAAGAACCCTGATTTACCTATTGTAAGCGTCAAATAAGGAAACAGGAAAGCTGAAGCAAATGATGCAATTCTAGTTATTCCAGTAGCACTTCCCATTGATGAAGACCTTAATTTTGTAGGCAAAAGCTCTATTGCATATAAACCCATTGTGTTTCCGGGCCCTAAATTACCAAGCCCATAATCGAATATGAACGCTATTATGCCTATAGTTATTGCAATCGAAGCTGCTGCTGTCGCAGCTATAAAGAATAAAAGCATGGCTACCGCCATTCCTGCAAAGCCCAACGCCTGCAATGGCCTTCTCCCTATTCTGTCATTAAGCATTACTGCACCGAACGCTCCCAAGAAACCTATCGGCATGTAAAAAATAAATGAATATAAAAGAGATGTTGAACCTGCTACTCCAAGTCCTTTAAGTATTAATGGTGAATACAAACCTATTCCATAGCCGGCTAAATCGTATATTATCCACTGAGTCCAGACAACTGCAGTCCTTTTACCATATTCACCCTTAAATAGCGCTGCGAATGAACCGGCTGCAATGTTTGCCTCTTTCTGCCTTTCAGATAATATGGCTTTAATATCCTGCGGTGTCATTCCAATCTTTTGAGCTACAGTCTTTACGTTCTTATCATTTGCCTTTCCTTCATCTATTAACTTCCATCTTGCCGATTCGGGCATTCTTGTCCTAAGTATTACAGTTATGATAGCAGGTATTGAACCCAACCCTAAAACCCATCTCCAGCTTGTTAATGGATCATGTAAGAAGAATACATACCCTAAAATGAATGAAACGGCTGCCCCTATGCTCCAAAATGTCCATACCCAGCCATAGCCCGCCCCTCTTTTCTTGTTAGGGTACATCTCTGTAGTGTAAACCGGGCTTAATGCATAGTCTGCCCCTACTCCCCAGCCAACGAAGAACCTGAAGATTATCATTTCCGTTATATTTGTCGATAACGCCGATAATATTGCAAAGACTGCAAAGAAGATAAGGTCTAAGATATAAAGATACCTCCTACCTATTCTGTCTGCATAATGACCAAAGAGAACTGCCCCTACAAACGCCCCAAGCAGAGCTGCGCCTGAAACCAATGACTCTGTAAGTGCAGAATACTGGAATATTTTATAAGTTACTAAGACCAATGTGAAAACCGATATTACGCTAAGATCATAACCATCAAGAAAATAACCCATTGCTGAAAGAGTAGTTATTACAGAACGTCTCGGTACATGAACGTTTTCAGCGTTACTTTGCATACTGAAAGTTAATTTTTGTTATATTTAAAGCTTTTGCTCCAGCCCCTTGATCTTTTCACTGCATCAATCCATTTACTATATATTGTGTTATAAGTTTTACTATCCACTTTTGGATAAAAATACCTGCCGGATTTATTTAAATTTTGTATGCTGTTGAAATTCCATACACCGGAGGATATGCCTGCCGACAATGCCGCACCAAATGCGCTTTCTTCCACCAAATCCGATCTATAAATCTTTTTTCCTAGCAGATTTGCCTGTAACTGCATTATATAATCATTGCTTGCAACTCCCCCATCGACATTTATTTTATCATTGAAGTTTTCCATTCTTTTTATTATGTCAACAACCTGCATGCATATTGAGTATGCTGCGGCTTTTATTAAAGCAAGCTTATTGGATTTTCTTGTTAGCCCTATGATTATGCCTCTTGCTGATTGATCCCAATAAGGAGAAAACAATCCGCTAAATGCAGGCACTAAAAAAAGATTTGTATCCAGATCAGCAGTTATTGCATCTTTAATCTCTGAGAATGATTTCATTATACCAAGCTCTTCCAGCCAATCAAATATTTCTCCGGAAAGGGGTACTGAGCCTTCCAACGCATAATTGCAGTCATTTTTGCTAGTACCATAAGCACATGTTGTTAAAAGGCCCTTTTGTCTCTTTATCTTTCTACCTGTATTTTGAAGTATGAAGCTGCCAGTTCCATATGTAACCTTCACATCCGAATCATGGGTTCCTCTCTCACCCAGTAGAGCTGCCTGCTGGTCTCCCAGTACTCCGGTTATCCTAACGCCCTTAAAATTACCGTAGTTAATTGTTCCAAATGCTTCATTATTTATGGAAGGCTTTATTTCTGGCAGTATATCTTTAGGTATCTTGAAAATTTCCAGCATATCTGGATCCCATTCCTTTGTTCTTAAATTCATTAACAATGTTCTTGATGCATTTGTATAGTCTGTTAAATGCTTTTTTTCATTAGTTAATTTCCATATGAGCCAGCTATCGATATTGCCTGCCAATACGCGCTTTTCTGCTAATAATCTCTTTATTTTATCCGAGTTATCAATTAACCACTTTATCTTGGAAGCAGAGAAATATGTACTCAGTTTTAGACCGGTTTTTTGCTCTATCTCCTTTTCACTGTAATTATCCTTAATCTTTTTTATTATGTCTTGAGTACGCAAATCCTGCCATACAATTGCATTGCTTAAAGGCATTCCCGTTTTCTTATCCCACAGTACTGTAGTTTCCCTTTGATTGCTTACCCCTACTGCAGTTATATCTCTAGCTCCTAGATTTGCAGAATGAATGGCGGAGTTTAAAACAAATTTAACGCTGCTTAGTATCTCCAAAGGATCGTGCTCTACCCAGCCTTCCTTAGGTAGGATTTGTCTGTGTCTTTTATATGCTTTGCTGATAACCTTTCCTTTTATGTCAAATATTAAACACTTTGTGCCAGTTGTCCCTTGGTCTACTGCTGCGATATATCTATCATTTTGCATACTTTTTAAGTGTACGCAGTACAAGTCTTGGATTGTTTGAAGTTATGCTATCTACTTTTAAATCTATTGCCCTGTTTATGTCCTCAACAGTATCTACTGTCCAAGCAGCAACTTTAAAGCCATTTTTCCTAGCAATTTCTATGTCATCCGGATAAATTAAATTAAACGATGGCTGCAAAGAATTTATTTTAAGGCTTTTGGCTATGTCTATAAACCAAGAGGATTTGCCAGTGTACAGCAACCCTGTTTTAATTGTTTTGTCCAACTTTCTTATGATATCCAAAGAATCGAAGTCAAAAGAGATTATTTGAACGTTGTTCTTCAGGTTGAACTCGTCTATTAAATCCAACATCTTTTCCTCTATGCCAGGATAAACCTTTGAACTTTGTTTTATTTCCAGATAATAATTTATTCTTCCTAATCCTTCAAAAACTTCCCTTAGCGTAGATACCTTCGTTCCCTTCCATTTCTTACCGAACTTGAAGCCTGCATCAAGCTTTTTAATCTCTTCAAGAGTGTGCGAATGAATCAAGCCCTTGCCGTTGGTTGTTCTATCTAAAGTTTCGTCATGCATTACGATTAATTCTCCGTCTTTGCTTGTGTGCAGATCCATCTCTACCCCATAAACCCCTAGTTTTTTTGCAAGTTTAAACGAAGGCAGTGTGTTTTCAGGAGCTTCTATTGCTGCTCCCCTGTGTCCATAAACTAATGGCAGTTCCATTTCAATTCTAGTACTTTAAAGAATTTAACGCTATCTAACCATAATTGAAAACAAAAACTACTTGTTTTTCTTTTTTGCTTTAAGAAACGCTATATAGCTGAGAAAAGATTTTGGATGGTCTATGCTTGTAAATGTTACGAAAAAACCCGCAAGTGCAATAAGAGAAACGGAACTAAGAAGCTCCCATATAACTAATGGACTTATAAAAAAGCTAGCTATGAATGCAAATATAAACCCTATTGACAATGACATACCAGCTAACACTAGAAACAAAAATGCTATTATGTATCTTTTGGGGTTATTAAACATATAGCTACCAAAAAATTTGTTTGCTTCGTCTCTAGAACCATACCTATATGCAGAACGCATAAAATAAATAAAACCTAAAGTCGATATCAGTATCACTGTGCCCGTTAAAATTCCGACTATGCCAAGAATTCCATTCTCTATCATATGAATCTTTTAAACCTTGTGTACCAAAAATGCATATCCAATATAATAAATACCGCAGTAATTATTGCAAAAATAAACCCAAAAAAGAATGTAGAATACTGCAAAGTTGTTGTTGGATTAAACCCGCCATCAACAAAATCCAAAAAAGCCATTAAACCTGTAAGGAATGCAAATAAACCGGCAAATACGAAATAAGGAGTTCTTATCCTCTCAGGATTTAGAAGATAGCTTAGTAGAGGCGCTCTGTCCTTTTTATGTTTTATCAACGCCCTTGATATTATTAGACTGTAGTAAACTGCAAAAAATCCAAGTATGCTAAGCAACCCAAAAATTATTTCTTCCGTTGTTTTAAGATATAACATCAAACCACCAAATAATACGCAATTAAGGTCATAACCATTGTAAGCAACGCAGCAGATATAAATGAGTATGTTATTAAGATAAGTGCTTTCTTTAAGTCGATTCTGTGTGATTTCTTATCCTTTATTGAACCCTTTTTAGTATCGGAAAATACATAAATGCCTGCAATGGCATTTGCAACGCAGAACCTTTTGTATCCTTGATAAAAGCCGATAAAACCCAAAAATAGCGGAAATATCAATAAGATAAAAAATAAGTAATTTACTTCAGAGATTGAAAGAAAGACGGCAAGTATTGCAGCAATAACGAAACCGATAAAGCCTGTCAGATACCTTTTCTTTATCTCCTTAGGCCCGATATTGCATTTCCCCGGCAGATATCCTTGACTTTCGTCTTTTGCCATGATAATATTAATATTTAGCTGTTAATAAACTGTTTTACAGGTAAATAAGAAAAGATAACGGTTACAGCGCAATTCAATATAAAATAAATTATAGATCCTTGATTTGATTGTAAAGGGCATCAATTGAATAAACTTTTTCGGTTGGTCTGTACTGCCCTTCGTTTTTTGAATTTTGGTCATTAATTATCCAGATGGAATCTATCCTGCTTTCATTGGCCATTTTTATGTCTGTATGCAGTCTGTCACCGATTATCAGCATTTTATCTTTTTTTACCTTATATTTTTTGATAATGTAATCTACAGTAGACTTGAAAGGCTTTCCGAATATGTAATTTGGTTCCCGTTTCACAGCTTGTGTTATAAGGTTTATTATCAAGCCCGCATCGGGTATTTCCTTTCCACCTTTATAAGGGCACAAAGGGTCGTTATGCGTAAGCAGAAACTTAACTCCCTTGTTTATGTGATCTATATTCCTTATTAATTTTTCATAGGTTAAATTTACATCAAATCCAACTATCACTATTTCTGGTTTTTCTTTATCCAATACAAATCCCTTTGACAAAAGTTCCCTTAAAAGATCATTTGAGATTACACCATCAAATCTTTTGATATTCTTTTTAATTAAAAAATCTTCCACTAAATCGTTCGGAAGAAGAAGCTGCTCCTCTTTTAGTTTAATTTTAAACATCTTATTCAGAAACATTAACCTTTTCTTCTTGCTCTCCGAATCATTGTTGCTTAGGATTATGAACTTCTTTTTCAGCTTTATCAATTTACTCAAAAATGCAGAAGAAGATGAAAATGGTTTATCCCAAAGGTATAAAGTGCCGTCTCCGTCCAAAAGGAAAAGCTCCTTGCTTTTTATAAGCTCTTTTAAGTCATTGTCCATTTTAATTTAATACACCATTTCATACTTTTATAACTATTCTAATTACCGCTGCTCTTCTTTATAAGAAAGACTGGAACTGCAATTGCAAGTGAGACTGCGCCGAATAAAAACAGTATAAGCATTGAAGACCATACTGAAGCAAATGAAGCATTGAAAACAACTACCTGCCTAAAAGCCTGAACTCCATAAGTCAATGGCAGGAACTTTGCTATGTCTGCTACAACTGCAGGTAATTCCTGTAAGGGATAGAGGACTCCGCTCAAAAACAGCATTGGGAAGAAAACCAGATTTAGCAAGAGCTGAGAAGTTTCCTGGTCTTTTGTCAATGCTGTTACCAACAGCCCTAAACCGAGAAAACCAAATATACCCAAGATAAGTATAGCCGCAGTAAGTAAAATGTTTCCATTAAAGCTCATATGGAACAGAAGAATTACAAGAATAACAACCACAGCAGACTGTATTAAGCTTCTTACCAACTGTGAAAGCATCTTTCCGGTAAGAAACGAACCCGTCCTTATCGGAGAAAGCATTACAGCCGTTATAGTTCCATCTTCCTTTTCCCTGCTTAATGCTGATCCCAAAGCAGTTAACCCTGCCATCATGCTTAGCAGCATTATTAAGCCGGGGCCGATAAAATCAAAGTAATTCCCGGAAAGTATTGGAAGTGAGCTTACAACTACAGGAGAAATGATAAACTGCGGATTTATTTTCGGCAGGCCAACAAGCTCCGAATTCAACTTAGAAACTGTACCGTTGACGATTTCTGCAGAAAGAATGGTTGAAGCCGCTGACACTTTAGCGTCTATGTATTCCTCTAGTGTAGGAGAAGTCGGGTTCGTTACCAGCTTTAATTGTGTCGGCTGATCAGAAAGGCTTACGCTTGTGAAATTTTTTGGAAAGTACAGAATGGAATCAATAGTGCCACTCCTCAAGGCAGATTCAGCCGAGGTCAATGAAGAATAATTACTAAAGGAAATGCTGGAATTGTATTTTACAAGGGATATAAATGAATTGCTCAAGTAAATTGTCTGTCCATTCAAAGTAAATCCGCTGTCATTGTTTACTACACCTATATGAACACCGTTAAAGCTGGATGTAGAAGGAAACATGAAACCAAACAGCATTATTATAAGTACCGGAAAGACAAACATCATTACCAGCCTGAATGGCGTCCTGTAAAGCTCGATTAAATCTCTTTCGGCGACAATGAACGCATCATTTAAGGCCTTTAATACCATCACATACCTCTCCTTGGCGCTATACTCATCTTTTCAGTCTCATCCCTTAATTCTTCACCAGCATAGTGTATGAAAACATTTTCTAAGGTTGCATTTTTACCCAACTTTTTCTTAAGATTCTTAGGGGTATCGCAGGCCATTAAATTGCCATGATCTATCAACGCAACCCTATGGGAAAGCTCGTCTGCATCCTGCATTATGTGTGTTGTAAGTATTATAGTGCTTCCTCTCTTGTTTATGTCCCTTATTTTTTTCTTTATAAATGAAACAGTTATTGGATCTAATCCAACCGTTGGTTCATCTAAAAAGAAGACCTTTGGTTCGTTTAACAGCACTCTAACTAAATCTAATCTCCTTTTCATACCCAAAGAAAAGGTGCCTACTGGCCTTTTTCTGAATTTTGACAGCTGAAACTCCTCTAAGCCTTCATTTATCTTCTCTTCAAGCTCCTTTCTACTTATTCCATAAAGCCTTCCAAAGAACATTAGATTTTCTTCTGCTGTGAGCGGCGGATACATAGTTACCTTTTCTGTTATAACCCCTATGGACTTTCTAACTTCCAATGCGTCTTTTATTACGTCATGCCCCAGTACGTATGCGTGCCCGCTTGTCGGCTTTATCAAAGTAGTGAGCATGCTTATCAAAGTAGTTTTTCCTGCGCCATTTGGGCCTAGAATGCCGAATATCTCGCCTTTTTTTACCTTTAAGCTTATGGCGTTATCGGCAGTAAAATCCCCAAATTTCTTTGTCAATTTATCTGCGATTATAGAGTATTCCATGATTATTCAGCTTTAAGCCATTCCCTAGATAAAAATGCTCCTATCCCCAAAAATAAAAAGCAGAAGATAACCAGATATAGAAGAAACAGGAAGTTCGGAGGAGTATTAAGAACAAATGACCTGCCCAATCCTGCTGCAAACGATAGCGGATTTACAGAGCTTATATCTCTCATCCACCCTGGAAAGATTGTAGAAGGAAAAAGTGCAGTACTTGAAAACATTAAAGGCAAGTTTATAAGGTTAGACACAACCCCCGGGGTCTGCCAGTCATTAGAACGCATTGTTATTATCGAGTATATCGAAGCCATGCCTACCCCTAAAAGAAGCAACCCCAATATCCAGACTACCAAGCTCAGAATATTCCAGTGAAACACTACGCCAAAAGCAAGGCTTACAAGCATCATTATTGGAATCGATAATAATCCCCGTGTAGAAGCTCCAAAAACCTTCCCAAAGAAAATCGACTCTTTTGGTGCTTTTGTAACTAGTATCCTCTTCAAAAACCCAAATCTTTTATCCTGTATCATGCTCATTGAACTAAACATGCCTACAAATATCATGGAAGCTGCAAGTTCACCAGGGAGCAGAAAAGCTATGTAATTTGTGGTGTTGAAAAAACTTGATAAAAAGCTGGATGGAACGTGCGAAAAACTGCTGCCGAAAAAGACCAGCCACATTATAGGTTGCACTACCATCATAGCTACAACTGCTTTATTTCTAAACGTTTTCTTAACTTCTCTTATGAATAGAGCCCAAGTTTCCTTTATCATTGCGTGTTCCTCCTAACCATTGAATAAAACTTACGGTAATCCACTGCTTCTTCTGTTTCCTTTATAGTTGAGCCAGTTAACTTTAAGAATACGCTATCTAGACTTGGAGTTATGAGATTTATTGATTTAAGTTTTTCTAGGTTTATTGATTTGAGAACATCAAGCATGTTGTCCTTCGAGCTTATTTCTATCAAGATTTTGTTTTTATCGTTTTCCAGTATATGAAACTGCTTTAAGGAAGAGATATCAAAGCCATCGTTGACTTCTAGGCTTACTGCATACCCACCAGCTTTCTGTTTTAATTCAGAAGGTGATCCTAATGCTATTATTTTACCATGCGAGATTATTGCAATCCTGTCACACAACTGGTCTGCTTCATCCATATAATGCGTTGTAAGAAACACAGTTACTTTATACTCATTTTTTATCAAAAGTATAAGGTCCCAAAGCATTTTCCTAGTCCCCACATCTAAGCCTATAGTTGGCTCATCCATGAATATTACTTCTGGAGAATTCAACAAAGCCATCGCTATCTCTAGTTTCTTTCTCATCCCTGTGGAAAACTTACCTACATTTTTGTATTTAAACTCTGCTAGTTCAAAGTATTTCAAAAGCGTATCCGCACTTTCTTCCCAATTAGTTATACCCTGCAGAGCAGCCTGAAGACCAAGGTTCTCCCATGCATTCAAATCATCATCTAGTATTATTTCTGCAGAAACCCACCCTATGTTTCTTTTCACTTCTTTTTGCTGCTTGATTATGTCATACCCTGCTACGAACGCTTGACCGCTCGTTGGTGGACTTAAAGTAGTAAGCAGCTTTATAGTAGTTGTCTTTCCTGCGCCATTTGGACCAAGCAAGCCAAATATCTCTCCCTTTTTAACAGTAAATGAGATGTTATCTACAGCCTTAAAATTGCCGTATTGTTTGCTTAGATCTCTCACATCTACTGTTATTTCACCCATATCACTTCAGTAGACCGTGCAACCTATCATCTATTATTTTCAGTGTTTTCTTGTTTTCCTTGCTCAGAAGCTTACCTTTTTCTGCTAAGAATTCGGATAGGTTATCTAAGGTTTCTATAGTTTCGTCTATGCTTGTCCCTTCATCTTTATTCATGAAGGAAGAAGCAGACCTCCATGGAAACCACGAACTGTCTAAATACTCCTTTCCTTTATCAGTAATCGAATAATATTTTTTGTTGTCCTTTTGCTCTATCTTTACAAACCCGCTTTCTGACAGGTACTTTAATATAGAGTATATGCTGCCAGGAGAAGGCCTCCAGAAACCAAAGCTCATCTCATATATCTTGTCTATCATCTGTGCGCCTGTCATCTTCTCTTTCGAAACTAGCATAAGTATCCAGTATTTTATTCCAAAGCCACGAGTTATTCCGTGCATAGAGTGTGCAAACTTGTGTATTATATTCGGATCTATATTAAATCCGAAGTTTATTTCATTAAAGTCATCTTCTTTATCTTTCATATTTTTCACCTCTCAATATCGTTTTACGATATCTATTAAAGATATATCTTGTATTTAAATACTTTTCTATGAGAACATAAAAAAATTTTATATACTATAACTGTGTTATAATTACTGGGTGATTTTATGGCAAACTACGATGATCAGTATGAAGTACAAAAACTAAATTATAAATCTTTGGAAGGATTTTCTGAGAAGCAGATAAGCTTTCACCATGATGTACATTATGCTGGCTATGTAAAAAAGAGAAATGAAGTACACAGCAAGCTTAAAACAGTTGATAAAGCAGCTGCAAATGCAAATTATAGTGAATTTAGATCATTGAAAAAAGAAGAAACATTCAATGCAAGCGGACAGCTGCTTCATGAACTTTATTTTGAAATGTTCGGAGGAGACGGCAAGTATTCAGAGGATATGCCACTTATAAAAAAGATAAATGAAGATTTCGGTAGCTTTGAAAATTTTAAACTTGATATGATGGCAACTGCAAAGGCAGCTAGAGGGTGGGCCATACTTGCAATAGACCCTACTGACAATAAACTTAGAACATTTTTAGCAGATGTACATAACGACGGAGCAGTATGGGGTTCAATACCCATAATAGCTTTAGACGTTTATGAACACGCATTTTACGTTGATTATGGGCCGGATAAAGCAAAATACTTAGAGCCATTCTTCAATAATTTGGACTGGAAAAAACTGAATGAAAGGTTTATAAAATTCCAGGATGTTTACAAAAAGCAGTAATTCTTAGTGTTTTACTCTTTAAGTTCATGTATTCTATAAGATAAGCCAAAGGAGTACTGGTCTGCAAGATTGTTAAGCTTGTTTTTTAATTCATATTTGTTTGAGATAGTGTAAAAATGAAGGTCAATCGCAACAGTTTCGGGATTCAAAACCTTATAGCTTGAAGAGTAAACTAATGAATCTGCCCCTAAATTACTTTTGAGATCGTTAGCTCTTGAAAAAACATCCAAATTTGGTTTTCCAAAAAACGTTAAACTGCAATCAAAGAGCAGCTCTTCCAACCGTTCATTTTCTTGATTTTTTACCATTGTTCTGCTTAAAAAGAATTTTGTACACATGAGCTATGGTATAACCGTATATTCCAGTTTTAACTTGTCTTTTATCGTTGAAATCTATATTAAAATTACTGTATTCAACTTTTTTAAGGCCCTTCTCGAAAATAGAACGCATATAATCTTTGGTAACGTCCTTCATTTCTTCAGTGTTTAAAATATAAGAATAATCCAATACACCTTTATAACCGTTTTCAATAATATACGAAAGCTCACCTAAAATCTTAGAGTATTGCCTGCCGAATACCCTCTTTGATACTTCCTCAGTGGAGACATTACAAAGCTCCTCTAAAGCATGCTTATATTTGCCGTTAATTCCCTGCTCTATATCTGTCTTTTTGTTTTGCATAGCGTTCTATTAGACAAATGATGTTATTAATACTTTTTCTTTATAAGATAGGTTTTACGTTCCTACCCTTTCCTTTATTAACGGAATAATCAATCGAATTGAACATGTCCATGAAATCCGTAAACTCTATGGCCCTGCCGTAAAACGCTATTGCGATGCTTGCTTTGTCCTTTAAAGAGAAAAGATTAAAATCAGTGTACACCTTTGGATCCTGTCCAATTTTTAAAGTTTTCTTGTACAGCAATGCCTTTGCTTTCCTAGGGTCCAGGTCTTTTTTGAAGTCATACGAAAAAAGATGCGCATAATTTACATTTACAGAATGGATATAATCAAGCTTTGGCAATCTACTTGAAAGATCTACTTCATCTTTCAATATTCTATTCCTGGTTTTAATTATATTATCATACTTCTCTCCCCACACGTTGCTTGTGCATTCATCTTTATCAGAGTCTAATACTGAATAGACGGCTTCCAGCTCGTAGTCCTTCATTGCCTGAAGTTCTTTGTAGCTACTACTTACAGTAACTGTCAATTTCTTTTCAAGAGAATTGAAATAGTTTACATAGCTGGAAAAATAGGAAAGATTTTTCTTGTTTATTACATTTTTGTATACGCTTTTATCTCCTTTTTTTGCATAAAAGTTGAGTAATGCTTCGGACATCATCGGCCCCACACCTAATAGCAATTTATACAGATTAGAATCCTCATTTATATCTTTATAGATTTCAATGCACTTAGATTCTCGTTTAGGAAATAAAACCTTCATATATATTTATCTTATCCTGAATCCAGGATAAAGCGATTTGTATTTTTCAGTATACTTATTAATTAGCATGTTCTGTTTAAATTCTGCCCATTTTATGCTGCGATTTATCGATTTGACCCTATGCTCATCGGATGCAAAGAAATATGATTTCACGTCTTGTTTATTGATTGGATTTAAGAACCCCACCTTCGCTTTCTTATTCTCATCCCAATAAATGATTATGTTTTCAAGGTAGAGATTATTGTGTGATAAGCCATTCTGATTTATGTATTTTACAGTATCATTTATCTGCTTCTTTATGTCCTTCAGCTCTTCCATTCTGTTCTTGTAAACGTCTATTCTTGCCGCGTATTCCTTAAGGTATCTTTCACCGTATGAAAGCCGTTTAATCCCCTTCTTAAGTATGAAATTATTAAGTTCATCCCTTGGAATCAGATCCTGAAGAGAAGTTACTCTACTTATTTTCTCAGCTATCAATTTTTCGTCCCAGCTTCTATAATTATCTAGGTAATCTTGCAAAGAAACCGCTTTCGGAATGTAGTTTCTTTTTTCATTACCATCAAAAGGCATAGTTATGTAACCTACTCTTTTGGCCGAATCATCTACAATCAATGCAACTGGTTTTGGAAAGTTGTCTGGTTTTACAGTATAAAGGTCATTTAACAATTTGTACTGCCTTGCAAAATAATCATCAAAAAAGCCAGTGTTATATAGATTATTAAACTGCAAGTATTCCCTGCTTTTTACTTTTGGGAAGGTATCTGCAATGTATCTTTCATTCACTGCTAAGCCAAAATCGCTGAAGTAATTTGAGTTCCTTACGAATTCCTTTTTTAATGTAGGGTTGCCGTCTGCATCGCTCTTGTACGGCAATGATTTCAGTAGTTTTTCAATATCTGAGGATTTCTTGGTCATATGGCTATTTTAATTACTTTTTAATTGTAAACTAGATACATGTTATATTATAAATAATTAACTATAGTTGGTATTTAACTGAAATAAGAAACACTTCTGTAATCAGATAACCTAATGCTAGTCGCTGCTATAATTTTTTTAAAGGATTCATTATCTAGATCCTTGATAATGTCATAATTCAGGTATACCTTGTAATTATCCGAATACAAATGTTTTATATACGCAGTAGGCACGATCTTTCCATTCGATTTTATGCCGAAGTACTCTCTTTCTTCATCGCCACCACTTCTTGTTCTATAGATTCCTGACATATAAAACAAAGGAACGCTATCGTGCATAAAGCTGCTGTCATAGTCAGAAGTATTCCCGCTCTTTATTACATAATCACTTGATTTCCCCGGAAATATAGAACTTTCCTTCCTTTTTCTTAAGAGCTCGATTTTTATGTTCTTGAAGTAATCCGATAGATCATTATATGGAAATTTCAAAATATTTTCCGGATCTTCATCTTTCAAATCCTCTAAAATTAAATCGAGATTCTTTCTTAATTTATCAAGCCCTTTAAATGCTTTATTGGTATTTTTCCTAAACATGCCCTTTAAAAGAATACTAATCTTATAAAAACCTTTCTTTTTAAACCAAAATTAATCTAATTTGTATTTCTTGGATATGATACTTGTAAGAGCAAAAAAGAAAAATGAAGTGCCCAAAGCATAAACTAATATCCCTAATAAATCGGAATTATTTAAAGAATTAAACAACTGCAGCAGGTAACCTGCCAAAAAGATAAAATTCATTGTGAGGAATATTATAAAGACTGTAATAGAATTTTTATCAAGCCGTATCAACTGAACTGCTTTCAAAGGATTTTTATAAAATGCCGCCGTAAATCTTATCACAGACAAAGCTATCAGTACACCAATAACTGCAATAGCAATTGCTTCATAGAATCCGCTGTTCATAGATACCCCACAAAAACCTTAGACCAGCTGATTATAACGTAGCTGACTAACAGGTATGTAAAAGTTCCTAAAAGTTCTGCAGCCATTTTGATGGATTCACTGTTAGTAACTGAACCAAAAGAATAAACCACAAAAACAACAATAAATAAAATAGAGGCAGATAAAAGAACCGAGAAGTTATTCTTTGAATCCTTTTCATTTAATGCCCACCTAACTAGAGGAGTTTTATCTTGCCTGTGTTTGTAAAGTACATAAATATTTATTGCACTTAGAATTGATATGATTAAACCGTTCACTATTTCGAATACCACCCAGTAAAAATGAAAATCTTCGTATAATGCCATAATCTATAAATCTAACCTGAATATAAAAGTATTTTTGTTTTGTTTATTTTGAATAAAATTTAGCTACTTTAAATAGATAATTATTTAAATAGAATTGTTCAATAATAATCAATGAGAAAAAACAGCAAAAAAGTGGGTTTGTTCGAAAGCAACCTAGTTCCAGTAATAGGAAAGCATGTTTTCGGTAACCTATACGATGTAGATGATTCCATTCTGAAAAACCTTGAATATCTTAAAGAATCGGTAATAGCTGCAGCAAATGCAGGTAACCTCCATATAATCGACATAATGGAAAGACAGTTTAATACAATAAATTCTCCGGATATAGGGGGCGTATCAATAATAGCGTTGATAGTTGAAAGCCACATATCACTCCACACGTGGCCGGAAAGCCGATATGCCACCGTTGACATATATTCCTGTGGAAACGAAAGTAACCCTGCACTTGCATTCGATTATATTGTTTCTATGATGAAGCCTAAAAGCTACAAAGTTTTCAGCGCAGACAGAAGCAACCCTTCAAGCGAAAATGAAGCTAAGGTATTCAACGACTTTTAAGATAAAGACATAAACAGGAAAAACAAAGTAAGAGCAGTAAACAATACAATGTTACCGTATTCCCATATTAGAGTTGTGGGGTTACTCAATGAAACAAATGTAGTTATCCCATAATTTATTGCCAAAACCAAAGTAGTCAAGAAGAAGAATACAAATGCAAATTGCTTGTACTTTTTAATATAAAATGAAGATAAAAACAAGGTTGGATTTTTATGAAGCTTCTTTCTTAGCATTATTATAAACAACAGCATTAACGCCCCTAAAATCAATGAAATAATTCCGTATACAAAGTCAATATTCATACAAACCTCCTAAAAAGCTTGAACCAGCGAAATGATATGTATACAACAACAAACAATGCGGCTATCCCAAAAAGATAGGCAAGATAGAAGAAAATTTGATCAACGGTATACAAAGAAGGATAGCTGTTAAGTAGCTTTTGGATAAATGTGAACAACCCTGTTAAAAAAAGCATCGATGCGGGGTAAATAAACATGTTTAACTCCTTTGTAGCTGAATCTTTGTTTAGGAAGAAAGAAGTCAATGGTGCTTTGTCTTTTCTGTGCTTGAAAATGGCGAAGAAGGTTATGCCTGAAAAAACTGAACTGACTACTCCGCCTACAAAAAGCACAGCGAATATCACTGTGTAAGCTATGTTTAGCATAATATAATGTAGTAATCGAGTTTATTTATAGTTTTACTAAGGGTTTATCCCTTTTTAAGAAACGCCAAAATCTCCTCTGCGTGCTTATCCGGGGAAACCTTCGGATATATCTTCAGGATTTTGCCGCTTTCATCCAAGATAAATGTAACCCTTGAAGCAGTTCCTGTCAGGGATTTTATCCCGAGCTTTGTAACAATTTTTTTATCGGAATCGCTTAATAATGTAAACGGGATGGAGTATTTACTTTTGAATTTTTTATGTGATTCAATGCTGTCAACGCTTATTCCAAACACTGGAATTCCTAGAGACTTAAAAGAATTGATATTGTCCCTGAAACTGCATGCCTCTTTTGTGCATCCCGGAGTATCGTCTTTAGGATAAAAATATACAACACTTTTTTTGCCCTTTAAATCAGACAAAGAAACTTCTTTTCCATCATCTGCTTTAAGCCTGAAATCGGGAAACATCTCCCCTTCTTTAACTTCCACAAACATATAAAGAAAAGCATGCATATAAATCTTATATGGCGGAGTTCATTTTACTTGATAAACAAAAAGCCGAAAAAGCAATAGAAATACTTGAAAGCAGTTACAGAAACGTAAAATACTACCTTAATTTTAACGGGCCGTTACAGCTTTTAGTTGCTGCGATACTGTCTGCCCAGACAAAGGATACAGTTGTAAATGAATTAACCCCCGAGCTTTTCAAAAAATACAAGACAGTAAAGGAGTTCGCAGAAGCGGATCCAAAAGAACTGTTAAATTATGTAAAGAGAGTTAGTTTTGCAGAAAACAAAGTAAAGCACATAATAAGCTGCTGCAGGATAATAAGTGAAAAGTACAATGGAGAAGTACCAAATAAAATGGATGAGCTACTTTCCTTACCCGGTGTTGGAAGAAAAACAGCAAATACCATTTTGATAAATGCGTTCAACATAGTGGAAGGCATTCCTGTAGACACCTGGGTAATAAAGCTTTCTTATAGGATGGGGTTAAGCAAAAGCAATAAGCCTGATGAGATAGAAAATGACCTTAAAGACATTGTTAACAAAAAATACTGGAAGAACTTTGCTTATGTACTAAAGGAACATGGCCATCAGATCTGCCAGTCTACAAAGCCAAAATGCGAAATATGTCCTATAAAAGATCTGTGTCCTAAAAATGGAGTGCAATAAATAATCATTTTTCACTTAATAATACAGTGAATAATCCAAAATATATAATTTCATCATACAAAAGAGAGAAAAAAAGCAAAAAGTATTTATGTAAGTTGTCTTCTATTATAGAATAAGGGGATGAAAATATGTCAAGCATAGTTTTGGTAGGTGCAGCGGTTTTGTACTTATTGATACTTATAGCCATAATACTTAGAAACAATTCCCTTGCCTCAAGGGTTTGAGAATTAGAAAAACAGGCTGAGTATCATTTATTAGAACTTATTAAGGTCTGTTTTGATTTGTAAATTTTCCGGAGTATTTTGCCTTTCCTTTTAACTCTTCGAATACTATCTGGCAGATTTTAGTGTTTGGCTTTATTGCCAGTGCTATCGGGGATAAATTGGCCATCTCTAATACTATTTTGCCGGAAGTACCTGGTTGCATAAAACCGCTGCTTATGTGTGTTAATAAGCCTAGCCTTGCAAATCTTGACCTTCCATCTATTCTAGCGGAAATGTTCTGTGGGAGAGATATCTTTTCTATTGTTATAGCATGCACAAGTTCCCCGGGCTGAATAAGAAAACTTTCACCTTTTTTTATCTTTATTTCTTCTGTCAGTTCCTTGTAGTCTGTAGAGTCATCTACTACAACCATTTTATTTATCTTTTTGAAAACCCGAAAAACATAACCTAGCCTAAGATCAACTGAACCTGGGCCTATCTGCTTCCTGTCTAAAGGACTTATCTTCAATTCCTTGGAATCCAGAAGCTTTATTATTTCATCATGCGACAATACAGCCATGATTACTTGAACGCTTCCATTTATTAAAAACATTTATTTTTACAAGATTTATTGCAATAAACCACCAAAACTAACTGAGGGCATTACGCCATTTGGAGAATAAGCACGAGAAAGAACCCAATAAACATTGATGGGGTATGTAGTAGAAACTGCGGTTTGCGGAGGATAAAGCCAGTTTGATACAGTTATATACAAAGGTGTTGAAGGCACAAGAGAGGTAGTTGTAGCATAAGAGTATAACGAGTTATAAGAAACTCCTAAGGTGTTATTGGCGGGATATATCACACCAAAAATATTGTAATTACTATTTGGAGAGATATAATTACTGTCTACAAATCCATTATATGAACTGCTATTTGTTGTCTCAGCGTCTATACCATTACGCTGAAATGCATCTCCTACCCACCCCCCTGCATTTTCATTTTCTTCATTGTCAGCATGCCAAGCAGTATTATTGTATTGAGTTAATGCAATTGGAACGATTCTGAAATCTGTCGTATCGAAGGAGTTCAAATTCGCATAACTTTCAACGACTGCAGGTCCGGTTATAGTATAAGATGCTGTAGAAATGTATGTAAAACTACCCGTAGAAGCATTGTATGGAATCGTTTCAGTTAAGCCATTATTTACTGTGATTGTACCACCGCTCGCACCTGAATTCCATTTGTTAATATTCAAGCTTGTCCCGGCGAAATTGTCATAAAAATTGAAAACATTTGCACCATTGTCATACTCTGCATAATTTGGAGAAAGCTGCGGTGCTTCTCCTGTTGTCTTATTGTTAAATAGATTAGTGTCATTTGAAGCGAAGCCTATTGCAATGTCAGTCAATGTTGAAGAAGCAGGTATTCCATTCGGTAATTTAATCCAAAAGATGGCATAACCAGAGGTATAGTTCTCAAGCCAGGATTCTATCACTTTATCATTAGTTCTGTTTATGAACTCCACGTTCTGGAACTGGTGACCGCTGCTTAGATTTATGTACTGCTTGTAGCTTGAATACGAAAGGTTTACCATCTGCTGGAATGGCGCTGCGGTAGATATAGCCTTAGTATTTGTTATATTTATCGGCATGTAATGACTTAGAGAAGAAGGCAACTGTGGATAAATATCTCTTGTTATTGTAATAGAACCTGCAGTATAATTTTGATTTCCACTAGTATTTAGAACTATTGTGTAATTATCTGCATAACTACTTAAATTTAACACAGTACTTTTATTTATGGTCTGGTTAAAAATCCCATTTATATACAACTCGGCATTTAATTGGTTCCCAATAGTAGATATTGACGCATTTATTATAAGGCTGGTTCCATTATATGAATAATTTTTGTCGGGATTTGACACTAAATTAAGTATCGGATTTGCTTTATTTATTATATTATAATAAGAAACATTTTTTATGTTTGTAGAATTGGACCCTCCGATTATTTTTACTTTCCCGGCAGCAAAAATATTAGAATATGTTGAAACATTCATAGAGAAATGAGTTAAAGACATTACAGAATTGTTTGTCTCCTTCCAAATCTTAACATAGTTATTACTAGATTCAACTGTAAGATTGCTATACCTACCATAAACAGTCGTAACATTACTGTTTGAAATGCCATCTATAAACAGATTTATTGGTTTCGTAACCAGAGCATTTAATTTAACAGATGGCATTACTCCATTTGGAGGATAGGCACGGATACGAACCCAATTATAATAAACATGTGAACCATCACCTGCTGATGCATAATTATCCCAATAAATAGTCGTTGCAGAACTAATAGGGTCTTCAGAGAGTACTTCATTGTACCCTCCAGAAGCGGAATATAACTGAGGCGCAATATAAGCAGAATAAGAAGAACTAGAGACATAAGTCAAACTTGCATATCTCCAATCTGCATTTGTTGTCCCCTGGCTGTTTTGGTCCAATTTTAAAGAACCTGAACTCAAATAATCTTGGTCAAAGTAATCTCCACCAAATTGTGTTCCTACGTATATTGCACTACTACTTGAACTTTCACTTTCATAATTTCCTAAACCAGTCACACCTGTATTACTGGTTCCACCATCAGATTGAAATGACGCTTCAGTAATATAACTTCCAGAATTTAATGATTTAACATTATAGGCTAAATATGACAAGGAGGAACTTGCTTGAGCATATTCTAAAACATCTATAGTATTCCCATTTGGTCCAGTAACAGTTGTTGAAGATAATGAACCTTCAGAACCAGATAAAGTAAAATCACTTGTAGGTACAGCACCATTAAAGTATATATCAAATACATTAGCTCCGTTATCATATTCTGCATATGTTGAAGATAACTGGGGAGCTTCACCGGTGGTCTTATTATTGAATAGATTAGTATCGTTAGATGCAAAACCTATTGCTATGTCATTTAAAGTAGTGTTTGCAGGTATTCCATTTGGCAATTTAATCCAAAAAATGGCATAACTGGAAGTGTAACTTTCAAGCCAACTATCTATCACTGACCCAGTTGTTGTATTGAAAAACTCCACGTTCTGGAACTGGTGACCATTGCTTAGATTTATGTACTGCTTGTAGCTTGAATACGAAAGGTTTACCATCTGCTGGAATGGCGCGGAAATTAAATAATTTTGACTGTTAGTGATATTTAACACAGCATATTTATATATAGTCTGAGGAGTAACCAAACTGTGCTTTGAGAAATTTATAATGAAGTTACCAAATGGGGCTGCATACCCTGAGGAAGAATTTGGCACATAGATTGCGTTCGATAATGTTATATTATTAATATCATAACTGTAATTCCCAAAACTATTCGAAAAAGATATCACATTGGAAGTTGAATAGCTTAACTTATTATTGTAGTCAACACTCCAGTTAGTTCCGCTCGGAAGTCCTTGCTCTGTAAATTGTTTATTGCATAACCAATTTGAAATATTATTATATGTTCCTAGATCTCCAACGCCTTTAGAAGAACAGCTTATATTTGAACCTACAGAATAAGTATAAATTCCAAAATTGGAAGAGTTAAAGTTTACTCTTATAGCATTTCCAGTTTTATTGCTCTTATTTATCCCATTATAATCAACCCACCAAGTATTGTCTTTTGGCAATACACTTTCATTAAAAGTAGTAGTGCAATTCCAGCTTGAAAAGAAGTAAGTCGTTCCTGCTTTTACTGTATCCTTTTCAGGCTTACAATCTAAAGAAGTACTTGCATTTGCAGTAAAGTTTCCTGGGACAGTTAAAAAATTAAATTTCAAGTCAGTTACTGCTGACTTATTTATTTTTACAGTTGGCATAACCCCATTTGGAGGATATGCACGGACACGAAGCCAATTTGCCGTGAAGCCCCCAGTATCTGAACTAGAACCAGACGCAGCCTGGCCCAACATAATGTATAAAGGAGTTGACAAGGATACAGAAGTACTTGTTTCTTGTACTGTTTCCATGTTATTATAAAGGTAGTTTGGTATTATCTCCAGAAGTTCTGAACCAGTTCCAGTCCAGCTAATCCCCTCTATTAGGGGCGCATTATAAGCTGTCTTGGAATTGGCTGTGGATATAGATGAAGTAGTTAATGTTTCCAGTTGCATATCACCTGAATACATACCGTAAGATTGACCGTAACCCTCCTCATATTCATATATGGGCTGACCTCCTTCTATCTGCGTGTCTGTAGCTGCTAATTCTATTGTCGGCCTTGCATTAGAACCACTTGCTACATCCAATTCTAAAATGCCTGCAGAAGCAACCGCAGATGTTGTTCCTATAGAAACGTAATCATTATGGCCATTATTTGTAAAAGTAATCCCATTATTCCAAGTATAGGTATCCCCTGAAGAAGTAAGCTCCTGCCAGCCTGCCGGCAATCCAGAACCCGCAAAATTCTCATAGTAATCAAACACATTTGCACCATTGTCATACTCTGCATAAGTTGGAGAAAGCTGCGGAGCCTCTCCTGTTGTCTTATTGTTAAATAGATTGGTGTCATTTGAAGCGAAACCTATTGCAATGTCAGTCAATGTTGAAGAAGCGGGTATTCCATTTGGTAATTTAATCCAGAAGACGGCATAACTGGAAGTGTAACTTTCAAGCCAGCTGTCTATTACCTTTCCACTCGTAGTGTTTATAAACTCCACGTTCTGGAACTGGTGACCATTGCTTAGATTTATGTACTTCTTGTAGCTTGAATACGAAAAGTTTACCATCTGCTGGAATGGCGCAGGAGTTGAGATAGATTGAGCGTTGCTAATGCTTATATTTATTAGGGTATAAGTTGAAGTGTAGTTATATCCATTATTGTTATAAGATACTTTCCAATTATTGTTGGGTAATCCAAATTGTAAAAAGGAAGTAGTACATTGTGTATTGTTTGAAAATATTATAGTTATATTATTTTTAAAAGTAGAGATATACCCAGAAGAAGGAGATGGGTAGAAGGTATTTACACAGGACAAACCGTTATTTGCTTTTATAGATATTTCATTTATTTTATAAGAATAATTGCCTGGAGAATCAAAGAATACGATCTTATTATTAGCAGAACTCTCATTAAACCCGTTAAAACTGACATACCACTTCGTGCCAGTAGGTAAATTTTTCTCATAAAATAGGTAAGAGCAATTCCAATTACTTATGTTTGAGTTCTCTCCCACATATGCATAACCACTCGCACTACATTGATTACTTATCTTTGCGTTATAAAGATAATTACCATTACCAGAAGATAGGAAATTTATATTTAGAGGCTTTCCAGTAATGCCGGACTTGTTTAAACCATCATAATCTAAAGAAAACGTAACATTTTGATTAATATCTGTTGTATTGAATTCAGTAGTACAATTCCAATTTTCGAAAGTATATGTACTGCCTGCTGTAAGATTAATAGCACTATTTGAACAATCAATATTAGATGAGGGTTTAGCTAAGAATCTGCCATTGGAAGTATTAATCCCAGATGTCTGAAAAACAGATGTTATAGTTGGCATGACGCCATTTGGAGGATAAGCTGATAATGCTAAATAATTAAGAACATTCGAACCTGCCGTTTTTGAATAATATGCTGAGGTTCCTAGCCACACATAATTAGTAGAACTAAATGGGATTGAACTATCAGTATATAAATTAAATCCATTATTAACCATAAGTACTGTATTTGAATTGAAACCGACACCTATTAACGGGCTAGAAGAATAAGACAAACTATTAATTTGTGAATAACCCGAACTGGTTATTGAGTATAAACCATTAGATATGCATTCTCCACCAGGTATATACGAATACGAAGGATAATACATTATCGCACAAGTACCTTCTATTGAATTACTACTGCTTTCAGATATTCCTATATTAGTTCTATATGCATAAGCTCCCGTTCCAGTACCAGTAAAGGCGAAGAAAGGATTACTTAGATCTGTTTGAACATAAACACTTGCTGCAGTTGCACCATTGTTATTGTTAGGAAGAGTTAAGTATAACCCATTATTATAAGAAACACTGCCACCATCATCTACAGATGTAGCAAATCCTGCTGGCGCTGAACCTCCATTAAAATTCCAATATTTGATGAATACGTTTGCACCGTTATCGTATTCTGCGTACGTTGGAGAAAGCTGTGGAGCTTCACCCGTAGTATTAGTGTTAAATAAATTAGTGCCATTATTCAAAAATAGCATAGCTACATTCTTTACAGTAGTGTCTGCAGCTATTCCATTTGGCAACTTTATCCAAAAAAGGGCATAACTAGAAGTGTAACTTTCAAGCCAGCTGTCTATTACCTTTCCACTCGTAGTGTTTATAAACTCCACGTTCTGGAACTGGTGACCATTGCTTAGATTTATGTACTTCTTGTAGCTTGAATACGAAAAGTTTACCATCTGCTGGAATGGCGCAGGAGTAGGAACAGACTGAGTATTCTGGATGGATAACAAAAGTCCATTCCCAAATAAAGAGATACTTTTGTTTATTCCATCGTAATTTACATAAAATATTGAATTTGCAGGCAAACCGTTTTGATCGAGAGTAGTTATACAATAAGTACTGTTAGAGTATGAAATAGTAATATTCTGTCCTGCTATTAAATAGCCAGAGCTAGGCAGCGGAGTATAAGCTGTAGTACAATCTAAACTTGAAGAAGAATTACGAAGAACGGATACGGAATAAGAGTAATTTCCTCTTTCAGTAGTAAAGTTTATCTCGGACATTGAGGAAGACTTTGGTATACCGTTATAGTTTACATTCCAATTATAATTTAAAGGCAACCCTGTTTCTTTGAAATAAGTAGTTATAAATGTTGCATTTGAAATACTGTATGGCATGACGCCATTTGGAGGTTGTGAAGGAGAATAATAATCTATTGAATTGTTTGACCAGACCGCATCCTCTCCAGGCCCTCCTTGGTTTGTATAGTCTATCTCTAGCCTGTAGCTGCCGTCTGTAGTTATAGTGCCGCTATGTTGAGTAGCAGATTCCGATACCCAAGAATTAATTATATTGTTTGGATTGTCTGAAGTAGATGACCCTCCCAACCAAGGAATTAATGCCCCGCCGGAATTAGAATAACCGATTCCCATGCCATCATCGCTTAATCCGTATATTGTTGTTGGAGAGTTAACTACTGCAAAGCCTATTGCCTTCATTATTACATACTGCGGATTTGTTATTGGCGGATTTGGAAATGCACTTCCCCCTGAATAGCTATACTGGTAGTTAATTATTACATTTGACTCTGTTGTTCCATCAACATCCTGAGAACTGCCTGTTAATGCAGATAAATACAATGTTGGCCCTGCTGTCGCTGTCAAGCTACCGTAGGAGAAAACTGAATTTGGTGTTAACTGTGCTTGGTAAACGCTTGTCTGTGACTGGATGCCTCCGCCATTTAACTGGTAAAACTGGTACAATAACCCTGAATTCATAACGTTGGCTATGTTGTTGTACTCACCATATATGGGAGAAAGCTGTGGAGCCTCTCCTGCTATACCAGTGTAAAAATTATTAGAATAAGGAAGCAAGGTTTGATTGAATATCATGTTGATAGTTATACCACTTTCCGCTGGGATGCTTTTAATTTTTAGCCAGTATACAGTATCGTTTGATGTATTTGAATTGCCAGATTCTAACCAAGAAGGAATAGCTGTTCCATTCGGATATGCAAACATTATATTCGTTAACTTAGAGTTTTCATATTTAGAATATTTTGAAGAATTGAAAACAAGCATCTGTTGATAGGGTTGAGCTGTGGATTCTGTCTGATTGTTATAGAATGATACGGGTATTATTACAGGTTTCTTATAAGCAGCTGTGTCATTTGAAAATGCAACTGTAATATTTGACCCAGTAGCAATATAACCTTTGGATATATTTGACAGGAAACCCGAGTTATAATCTACTGACGGATAAATATTGAAGGTGTAATTATCATCATAAGAAGTTGTAAATTCTATAGTATTTGACTTAGAAGAACCATTTTTCCCGTTTAAATTCACTATCCAAGTATAACCCAAAGGTAGCCCGATCTCTTTAAAGTAAGTATGGCAGATACTATCGAAATTTATCACTTCTGTAGAGCCAGAAGCAACGCTGCCTGAGGACGGAACTGGAATAAAATCACATTGAGATTGATTTTCTGCCTTTACAGAAAACGGAAAGGATGATAAAGTAGAGATATTGAAGGTTATATTGCTAGAAACAGAAGAATTTCTCATACTATCATAGGTAACTGACCAGTTATCTCTTAATGGTAAGCCGATTTCATCGAAAGTAGTTATGCAAAATGAAATTGAAAAGCTTACATTAATCTCCGAACCCGCAGCAACGCTTCCGCTTGCGGGAGTTGAAACGTATTTACAACCTTCAATATTTACTGGGGGCACTGTAAAATTGTACAGACCTTTAGTGGTATTCAAATGAATGTACTGTTTAGTGGATGCATTAGACTTATTTGCAAAAGTTACATTCCATTTTGTATTACTTGGTAAGCCTGATTCTGTGAAGTTTGAAATGCAATAATTCTCCGTAAACTTAACATAGGTATAGCCTCCTGCCTTTGCATATCCACTTGATTCATTGGAAACGAAATAGCAATTATGATAATCAACCGCTGGCATAGAAAAGGAATAATTGCCACTAATGACATTGAAACTTATGTCTGAAAGAGAAGATGAATTAGTCAAATTACTGTACTTTACGGACCAACTAATACCTGATGGTAATCCCGTTTCTATAAACTCAGAGTAACAATAATTAGAAAAGTTAATAACGGTGCTTGAGCCTGCAATTATGTAACCGTTACTTGGATCAGGCGTAAGATAACAATTCGCTGATACTTGTATCCTTGGCACTGAAAATGAGAAATTACCATAAATCGAGTCTATGTATAAAGAAGCATTAGAAGAGTAATTGGTTATACCGTCAAAATCAACACTCCAGGTTATCCCCTTAGAAAGACCGGTTTCATTAAACGAAGTTACACAGGAAGAAGAAAAAGAAAGAAGTAAAGAAGAGCCTGCCGCAATATGACCACTACTTGGATTCGGGGTAAATATACACCCATCTTCGGTTATGCTGTATCCAGTAAAATTGAAAGTACCTGGTATAGTTGATAGCTCTAAGGAAGTTTTATTTGAACTATAATTCACATTATCATAATTTAACGTCCATTTTGTATTTGAAGGAAGATTACTTTCAGTAAATGTAGTGTAGCATCTTGTCTGATTAAATACCAGATAAAATGTAGACCCTGCAGCAAGCTCTGAAGAACCATTCTTTGCAACATATAAGCAGTTGTTTAAAGTTAAGTTTTCTACGGTGTACCTAAAAGTACCCGGGGGAGTTACAAACTGGATGCTTGTGCTTGTAGAGTTTATACTTTTATTATCATATGTTAAATTCCATTCACTGCCAGGTGGCAGACCATTTTCATAGAATACTGTTGTGCACCCCCCACTGTAATCTACGCCTATTTTTGAACCAGCTATTGCATTTCCAGAAGAAGGATTCGGACGGTATGAACAACTAGAATTGCCTATAAACGGCAAGCTATACGCATAAGTGCCATTTATTGAAGGTACTTTTATAATGGTGCTATTTGATGAAACTGTAGTACCGTTATATGTAACAAACCAGTAAGTATTATTCGGCAGGCCCGTCTCATTAAAAGTAGTAGTACAAGACGCAGTAAAATGAACAGTGAAATAGCCACCTGCTGCAGTGCTACTAGACAATGGTTGCGGTGAAAATATGCAGTTAGACAAATTTATTGGATAAAACTTAGCTGTAAAAATTCCTGCCGGAGTAGTTATTGTAACATTATTATTAGAGGGGGTCTCTGTTATCCCATCAAAAGTAAGTTTCCACTGCGTATTAAATGGTAAACCTGTTTCTATAAAGGTAGTATTACAGGTATTTTCAATAAACGATATGCTAACATTTCCACCGGCTATAAGATAACCCGAAACAGGAGAAGGCAAAAAGGAGCAATATGCATAATCAACTGTATTCAAAGAAAATGAGAAATTGCCGGGAGCGGTCACAAAATTTATATCTGATAACCTAGAAGAATTGACAAAATTATCATACTTAACTGACCATAAAGCGCCAGAAGGCAACCCATTTTGGGAAAACGTGGATAAACATTCTTTTGTGTATGAGATACTAGCAGATTCTCCAGATATTAAATATGAAGAATTTGGTTTTGGATAATAAAAACACCCCTCCCCTATGTTTATAATTGAGGGTGTATAGGAATGATTTCCAGGTAGTGCATATATGACCACTGAACTATTTGAAGAACTTCCTGATAGTCCATCAAAAATCACGCTCCACTTTGTACTATTTGGCAGACCTGTCTCATTAAAAGTGGTTTTGCAACGGTTTAGATATGTAACATTCACATATGAGCCCACTTTAACAGTTCCGCTTGGTGAAGTCAAATTTATATAACAGCCCTGAGCTGAAATGCTTTTTGGCTGTATATAATAATTATAGGAATTATTGGAGAAAGAATCATTAAATGTTATTTTTGATGTATTGGATGCTTTTAATATACTGTTAAAAGTTACATTCCATTTTGTATTACTTGGTAAGCCAGTCTCGTTAAAAATAGTAAGGCAGAACTTACCTGTAAATTTTATGTTCAAAACAGATGAGGTATTGAGTGTACCTTGTGTCACATTTGAAGTGTAGAAACAACCCTGGTTTTCTGCTGTGAATACTTTAAAGTTATATGCTCCCGCATTTGTTAAAAATGAAATTTGACTGGAATTAGAAGAGGCATTTATATCATTGAATGACACATACCAAGTAGCCCCGCTTGGAAGACCAGTTTCCTTGAAGCTAGTTATACAATCATTCTCAAACAGTATGGAGAGATTATCGCCCGGAGTTATTGATCCTGATGACGGTTGTGGGTCGTATGCACAAAACTTATTTATAGGAATGCTTTCTACTTTATACGGATTAGCTGATGAATTTGAAGAATTAACTATTATTCTATTTGTTGTTGAAGAGTATACTGTATAAGAGTATACCTCACCAGGTATTGGTAAATTATAATCAAAATAAGAAGGAAAAGAATCGTTAACTTTCCATTCTGTACCATTAGGTAAACCTGTTTCAGTAAAAATGGTTTGACATGCGGCACTAAAATGAACTATAATAGTAGAACCTGCCATCATTAGATTATTATAACTTGTGGAGAAAACACAACCATTTATCTTTACAGAAGGGATATGCACTGAATAGTTTCCTGGACTTGTTGTAACTAAAATTGATTTTTCTGTAGAGTAATTAGTAACGTTATCTATAGAAACACCCCAATTTACATTTTTCGGCAGGCCAGTTTCAGTAACATTAGAAATACATGAACTTGGGGAGAAATAAACGCTAGCGTTTTTGCCAGATACAAGATTACCACTAGAATTAAGGGATGTAAAAGTACAGCCCCTTCCAAAGGCAGTTGGTACATCATATGAATAATTTCCAGGTAAGTTTAGTATGGATAGGTTATTCCCGTAAGTTGAAACAGTGTGCCCATCATAAGTTACAGACCAGTGTACATTGCTGTATAAACCAGTTTCGTGAAAGTTTGACAGACATTTCTCAATATAATTTACTGTGACCTCTGTACCCGCTGTATCATTTCCGGCAACTGGTTGAGGTATAAAGTAACATGAGCCGCCTGCGCTAACATTACTTATTGAATAAGGAAAAGTACCATAACTAGTCTTTATAGCGATTAAATCGCCTATTGAAGAGTTAGGCTTACCGTTGTAATTAACTCTCCACAGGCTGTTTACTGGTAAATCCTTTTCATAAAAATCCGTATAGCATAAACTGCTGAAGCCTATGACAGGAGAAGAGCCTGCATTTATAAATCCGCTAGATTCATTTGGTGAAAATACGCATGTTCCTAATGTTATCTTTCCAACCGAAAATGAGTAGTTTCCTGGAAAGCTACTAAAAGAGATTGAATTTGTCTGAGAATCCGAGGAAGTGCCGTTAAATATTACCTGCCACGAAGTTCCCTTTGGTAAACCGACCTCTGAAAAGATAGTGTCACAGGTTGTAAGATTGAACGTTATATGTACATCCTCTCCAACACTTGTAGATCCTGAACTTTGATTGGGTGCATAGTTACAGCCATTGTAACTGGTCTGCGGCACTTGGTAATAGTACTTACCTTTGGGAAGAAGAAATGACACATTTTGATTTATAGAATGCTTTGTTAACCCTGCAAACGTAACAGTCCAATTCGCTCCTTGCGGCAAACCTGGATCTATAAAATCTGTTGTACAATCATCCGTAAATTCTATGGTTTCATTCGAACCGGCCGTTATACTGCCAGAAGATGGGGAAGGCACATAATAACAGCCCCTACTTATCGGTTGAGAAGGGATTGAAAAAGGATAAGAACCATTTACTGTATAGAAATAGATTCCGGCTGACGTTGATAATTTTGTTTTGTTATCAAAAGTGGCATTCCACTCCGTATTATTTGGAAGTCCTGTTTCACTGAAAGTTGTGGTACATTCTCCTGAAAATGCTATAAGTTGGAGTTCTCCCGCAAGTATAGTTCCATTTTTAGGATAAGGAGTAAATACGCAGTTTCCAACTTTTATTGTTGACACGTTATAAGAGAAAGTTTTTCCTTTATAGTAAGGGAATTCTATTGAAGAATTAAATGCACCGTCCCTTGTCTGATTGTCGTAATCAACTGACCAAGATACCCCTGTCGGTAACCCTTTGGAAACAAAAACAGTATGACATGTCTGAGAGAAAGATATAGTAATAGAGGATCCGGCTGTTAAATTTCCATGTGATGGCGTAGGGGAGTATACACACCCGCCCTCAGTTGCATTTGGGATAGAAAAACCAGAGAACACATTAGTAGTATTGAATTTTATTTCACTTGAGGTTGACTGCAATGTTTTATTGTCATATTTTACAGTCCAGTTCAACCCTAGAGGAAGATTCTTCTCCAAAAATGAGGTTATACAGCTTGCAGAGAACTCTATAAAAACAGAAGAACCGGCAACTATCGGATTACTAGAATTTGCAATTGGATTAAACGTACAATTTCCCAATACTATGGGCTTTAAGCTTAGATTGCTCAATGTGTAGTTGGTACTTACTCTTAAGGAATAAGAAACGGAGTAAACGGTTTTATTGTCAAATGTCACATTCCATTTCGTACCTACGGGCAGACCATTTTCGCTTACTGAAGTATTGCACAATGAATTGAAGGTTATTAAAACAGTTTGACCAACTGTAGCGTTTCCATTTTTTGGATTTGGAGTAAATATACAGTTATTCTTATTAATTACAGAGACATTGAATACTGGAATCAAAGAGGCTGAATTTTTAGGAGTAAAAACTATCCGAGTAGAATTTGAGCTATTTGTGATATTATTATACTTTACGGTCCAGTTATACCCTTGTGGCAAACCACTCTCTAAAAATGTAACTGCATTCGATTTAGAACTGCAGGTTGTAAAAAAAATTATGTATTTTGATGAACCGGCATTAACGTATCCAGACTGGGGATAAGGATAATAAGGGCAACCGTCGTAGTGTGAATCTGAGATTGAAAAAGGGAAATTGCCGTTAGAAGAAATAAAAGAGGTTGAATTTGTGTCCACATCTTTAGAAACATTGCCATAAATAACCGTCCAATTTACTTTGTTAGGTAAGCCGTATCTAACAAAAGTAGTATTACATAACGATGAAAAAGAAATATAAACGGAATTTCCAGCAATAACATTTCCAGATCCGGGGGATGGAGAGAAAATACAGCCATTTAAGAAGACTTGGTTAACGCTAAATGAAAAACTTTTGAGAAAAGAGGAGTAATTTAAATAATTTACATTTGAATAAGATGTGCCAGAAGGCAATGAAACAGACCAAAGGGTATCTAACGGTAGTCCAGACTCATAAAAAATTGTGTATTTCGGTACTGGGATAGTTTTAGTACTATTTGTAGTGTTTGTAGGGGGAGGGGTAACACTTATGTTTTTAGGAGCGGTTATTGTTATTGGCTTTAACCCAAACAATTTTGCAATGTTGAATCCTAAAAACCCATTAAGTGTGCTCAAAAAGAACAATATTATAAACAGTATAGTCATCACAACTAAAAATGTTGTGAAGTGCACTTTATACCCCTTTTTATGAGCTGGTGTAGTAGATTTCATAATATTCTTTATATTATAGCTATACAAATACCAATATAAATATAGTGTATAATATAAAAGACTATGAAAATGTTTTCCTGGAATGTAAATGGACTGAGAAGCGTGGCAAGAAAAAATGAGATCCAGAAGATAATAAACTCCAAAGAGTATGATGTTATATTATTGCAGGAAACAAAAATTGAAGATATAAATGGATTAATAAAAACGGACAGCTATTTTTCATACATAATGCCTTCAAAGGTAAAAAAAGGATACAGTGGAGTCATAACACTATCAAAGGAAAAGCCGATTGATGTTATTTATGGGATTGAAGATGAAAAGTATGACGGCGAAGGCAGGGTATTAACTCTTGAATTAAAGGACTACTTTGTGATAAACAGTTATTTCCCAAATTCAAGGAGGGATTTAAGCAGGCTTTCTTATAAGCTAGAATTCAACAAAAACATACTTATATTCATGGAAAACCTGAGAAAGAAAAAACCGATAGTTATAGGGGGAGATTTCAACGTTGCGCACACTGAACTAGATATAGCGAGGCCGAAACAGAATGAAGGAAGCGCAGGTTTCACTGTGCAAGAAAGGAAATTTGTAGATGAACTTATAGATGAAGGGTACATAGATACTTTCAGGCTATTCAACAAGAAAAATGGAAATTATTCTTGGTGGACTTACCTTTACAAAAGCGCAAGGGAAAACAATATAGGTTGGAGAATAGACTATTTCTTTGTATCCAAGGAACTTCAAAACAGGGTAAAAGCAGCAGGTATACTTGAAAAGCAGCAAGGTTCTGACCATGCTCCTGTTTTTGTAGAAATTGATTAAAAGACTGGCTGGTCCTGAAAGATGTTTATACCGTTGTTTCCTATGTCAAAAGGATGCATTCCTGTGCTATGCGAAGAAAATCTCATCTTAACTATGGAAATTGCCTTCTGGTAGAAATTCTGGTTGTATATCATTGAAAGAAGGATTACCATGTCTGAAAGGTATATGGGTATTGCTATGTCCTCTGATAATTCCATCCTGTTTATGTCACCGTATCTCTCTATTGTAACTAGAGCTGTACCAAACTCCCTTAGCATTTTAAACGTGTCCGTAAGAATATTTCTCTGCAAAGTCGGATCTTTTACTTCCCAAAGAAAAGGAGTAAGAGGATCTATTACTATCCTCGCATGCTTTTCCTTTCTTGTCTCGAGTATCTTAGGTAGCTCTATTGAGAGAAAATTCTTGAAATCATGGCCGCTCATCCTTGAAAAGACAAAATTGGCATTTAGGTTTTCCTTGAATTCCTTGAATCCAAACGAATCACATTGTTCTAGAAAGGAATCTATGTCCTGCTCCATGCTTATGTAAAAAACCTTTTCATTGTTTTTCAACCCCTCTCTAAGAAATTCCGTGCAAAATATACTTTTCCCGGCACCAGGCGAACCATATATTGCTACTATGCTGTTTTTCACGAATCCGCCATTCACTATTGCATCGAATCCACTTACACCGCTTTTGATCCTTTCAACCATATTTAATACAGGATTTCTTAGGATTTATTAATTATCTCCTAAGCTTCAATACCTCTTTGTATTCCAATGTATTTATAACATCCTTTTTCTCAAGCCAGCCTCTCCTAGCTATAGCGGTTGCAAGGCCTAAAAAGCGCAGGTGCTCCGTTCTATGAGAATCGCTTCCTAGAGAGAACTTTATTGAATAATCTTTTGCTTTTTTTACCAAGTCAAAAGGTAAATCTGATCTTTCTGGATAACCGTCTATCTCTAGTAAAACATCATTCTTTTTACAAGCTTCCATTACCTTGTCAAAGTCAAGCTTTAATCCTTCCCTCTGCCCAATTATCCTATCAGTTGGATGCGCAACAGTGTTTATCCTTCCACTGTTTATTGCCTTTACCAGCCTATTAGTTAATTCCTTGCTGCTCATGTTAAGATTCTGATGCATTGCCCCTATAACAAAATCTAATTCCTTTAAAGAATCATTTCTCAAATCCAATGAACCGTCTTTTAATATTTCAAGTTCTACTCCTTTCAATATCTTTATACCGCTTTTTTCATTGAATAAATCTATTTTTTTGTTTAATTCGGTAAAACGTTTCTCATCTAGGCCATGTGCAACCGGCAGGCTTTTACTATGGTTTGTAAAAGCGATGTACTTCAACCCCCTTTTTTCAGCGGCGGAAGCCATCTCTTCAAGTGAATTCATTCCATCGCTGTCCTTGGTATGGGCATGCAAATCTCCGATAACTTCTGTGTAGTTCACAATTTTTGGAAGCCTGTGTTCTTGCGCTGCCTCTATTTCTCCAGTGTTTTCCCTTAATTCTGGCTGTATAAAATCCATTCCAAGTTTATCGTATATCTCTTCTTCGCTTTTACCAGCTATTGAATCTTTTCCTTTAAACAGACCGTATTCATTGAGCTTCCAACCCTTTGATATCGCTATCTTCCTTAATTTGACATTGTGGTCCTTGTTGCCTGTAAAATACTGCATTGCAGCACCGAATGATTCCTTAGGGAGAACCCTTATGTCACATGTAGTACCTATGCCTAATTCCACGGTGGTTTTTGTAGGGCCCTTAACTACAATGCCTTTCACTTCATCCATATTTGAAAAGAAATCCATGCCAACCTCTGGTTTTTCAGAGATGGCAAGTATATCTATATCCCCTATTGTTTCCCTCATTCTGCGCATCGAACCAGCTATTTCCACTCTTTCAAAAAGGCCGCTTTTCCTCAATTTATCAACCAATGAATTTGCGTATTCTATTACATATCCGAGAAGAAGCCTGTCGTTTTTAACATTCATGAATGATTCAACGCTCTTTTTAAGCTCTTCCTCGCTTTTCTTGCCGAATCCCTCCAGTTTTTGTATCTTTCCCTCATCTAATGCTTTTTTAAGGTCAGCTACTGTTTTTATCCCAAGTTTCTTATAAAGAGTATAAGCTCTTTTTGGGCCCATCCCCCTTATTTTCCTAAAGCTGTCAAAGTCTATCGGATATTTCTTTTTTAACTCTTCGTACTTGCTTATTTTACCAGTTTCTACGTATTCCTTTATCGAATTTGCTATAGATTTACCAACACCTTCTAATTCCAGGAGCCTCCCTTCTTTGTACACCTTGCTTATGTCTTCGGATAAACCAGAGATGGTTAAAGCTGCTGTCCTATAAGCTCTAGGCTCCCAGTTCACACCTTCGATATCAAGAATATCTGCTATATCATTCAATTTTTCAGCCAAATCCTTGTTTGACCCCATAATCTATCTAAAAATTCGGCGTATTTAAGAATAATTTATTGAAGAAAGGTCAAATTGACATGACAAACGGCATAATATCCACAGCTTTTTTGATTTCCTTAACATGATTCTTTGAGCAACTAGCTTCGCTGAAATTGCTGCTGAATCCAAACTTCTTGTTTGATATGAGAACAGGTATGTTTGAGTTTATGTGTCTTTTAAGCACACTTGAAGTTGCGTGATCGCAGGTCAAAACCAATGTGTCTTTTTCAAGGTCCAAAGCGCCTGCCAGTCTTGATATTATTATTTTGTCAATGCTCTCTATTATGGCGTATTTATCCCTGAATTTACCGAGGTGTGAAACTGCGTCTGTCTGCTTTATATGAAGATAAACTGCATCAAACTTTGAAAGTGCCTTCACAGTTTTCTCGGCTTTATCGTAAAAATCCTTCCTTATATCCTTTTCTTCAGTTGTTTCAACGAGAGTCATACCCGCCGCAGTAGCTATTCCTTTTTCAAGGGGCATGCCTACAACTGCGGCCCATTTCTTTCCATATTTTTCGTTTATATCATATAGCCTTGGGTCCCTGCTTGCAGCATCCCTTAAAAAAAGGTAATTGGGCAAATCCAAGCCCTTTTTCTTCCTTTCCTTGTAAACCTTTGAGTTTTTTATTACAGTAGATGCCTTTGATACGAAGTCATTGAGCAGTGAAGCAGTATACTCTGCTTCTTTTCTTACGGCTTTTATCTTTCGTATCTTTTTGTCAGCTATGCCGGTTGCAAAGCTTAGCTTTACCCCATTTCCAAAGAATTTGGCGGTGTAACCTGGTTCATTGTTTGAGACAAAAGAAGAGAAGGCCTTTTTACCGGAACGGAAAACAAGCCCCGCTCTGTAATCCTCTCCTGCCTTGAATTCAAAATCTGCGCCTACCTTTACTTTTCTGTTTATCTCATCTGATAATTCTTGTAGTTCCTGCTTTGACATGTAGGTTCTGACTGCATTTAGCTTGCCGTTTACAGCAGAGCCGAAATTAACCCTTATGCTCAATTCTCCGTCCTTCGGCTGCATATTGAGTCCGAGACACTCGAACCAGCCCCTTCCCGTGGAATATTTAAGAGGGTCATATCCCAAATCGGCCATAACGCCGGAATCACTTTGGGGCGCAAACTTCCCAAGTACAGTAGGATAGGCAAATTGGGAATGCCTTAAAAACTTGTAAAGATTATTCTTTATAGCATAATCTAAAGGTGTCTTATTTTTTAGTTCTTTGATAGGCAAATCGGCCATCCCATCAACTATTATGAAAACAATTTTACTCATTCCTATCGCCTTAGATGAATAAAGAGAATGAAATATTTAAATTTAGCTTAGATTAATATTTGATCCAAGTATTGCCAACTTCTTTATAAGTTCATCATTTTTGCTTATTTTACTGTCATCAGCTTTCTGCTCCTTAAGCAGTTCATTAAGTTTATCTGCCAAGTCTTTATTTGATTTCAACAGCTCATCCAGCTTAGATATAAGCTCTGAAATTGAATGAAGATCATTTTCCGTTATATTTACAGTGTTTGAATCTACTTTATTTGGTTTGCTGTAATTATTCAATTCGCTTACATTGCTGCTTTTGATAGGAGGGTTGCTTATGTAATCAGACATTTTTTTAGTACTGATAGAATCTGCAATTTTAGGTTTTTCTTCTATTTTATTTTTAATATTTTTAGTTTCTGGCATGACATCGGTTTTTTTCTGTTCCGCTGCATTTTTCTTAAGCTTCTCAAGTAAGTCGTTTATGTTCTCAACTTCCTGTTTTTCCATTTCAACCTTGCTTATAGTTTTCTTTATATCACCATATGAATCATTTTTCTTTGTTTCAGGCGGAGTAGGATTAACGGTTTGTACCGTCTTACTGGATAGAAGAGGCTCCTGCTCTACAGGGTATGCCGCTTGGCTCTTCACAACATCGTTTTCTATGCTATTTATCCTCTTCTTATAATTTTCTATCTGGTTTATCAATTCACTGTTTTTATCGACTGTTATTCTGTCTATGTCTACGGAACTTATGTTAAGGTTATTTTCAAATTCTGCTATTTTCTTCTTTACTTCTTCTATTTTGTCTATAAGGCTGTCTTTACTATCCATATTATTATTTTAAGCTTTATCCATTTATATCTTTCACCGAGTGTTTTAACAGTATACAATTTAAAGCATACTCACTTTTTACGCAATATCAGTAGAGAATGATCCTTTTGGTAGGGATAAAGGTTTATCTCTCTTATAATATCGAACTTTGTCCTTAATTTCTTTACTTCATTCCTCACTACCTCTCGAGGGTCAACGGAAACATCTATACTCCTTGTTTTTACCGCAAAAACCCCTATTTTTCCGCTTTTTAAGAAAAGATCCGCATTTTTAATGAAAATATCCGTCTGATCTCTCTGCGCAACATCCTGATAAAGCAAATCGCATTTTGGTACGCTGCCTAAATAATTTTCGGGTTTCCTTGCATCATCAACAATCGGGAATATATTTTTTCTATCTTCTGCAAGCAATATAAGATTCACTGCCATTTCCTCCGCTATTTCCACTGCGTATACTTGGCCGTTAACACCTATTATATCAGAAACATGTGAAACCGTTGTTCCTGAAGACGCTCCAAGATAAAGTACTTTATAACTATCCTTTACATCAATTCCGTTTAAGCCCTTATAAAATGCAGCCGCAAACTTGCTTCTATACGGAACCCATTCTCTATACACCTTACCGTTCAAATTGAAGATTTTTTCACCATAAACTGAATCCCCGCCATAAGCACTTAAAGTTACAAGTGTACGTCTTCTATCAAAAAGCCAATAAACTCTGTCAATTACCTTTTTAAGTTCCATTTCCTTTCCTTACTTTGTTTATGTCCTTAAGCATCTTTTCCATAATCTTGCCACTCTTGTCTTCTTTTGAAATCACGTCGGTTTTTATGGCAAGAGAAGTGTAAGCCGCAATTACTTTCGCCATCCTCCCCTTTAATTTATCAGGTAGTGAAAGCATAAGTTCGTGGTTGTATATAACGCCATATTTTGGAGTAGCTTTCTTTTTTCTTGCTGCAAACATTGCCTTTTCAGCTCCCAAAACCTGTATCTTAGAGGAGGGCATGAGCATAAGTGAATATGAACTGCCTGCCAAATAGATAATCCTTGCAGCTATCTCTGACCCTAAAACTGCATTTAGATTTGGATAATTTTTCAGGATTACAGCATTTAGCCGGTCGTTAACTACCTTCCTAAGATTTGAGATATTACTTAACTCGTTTATTGAAAGCGACAAAAGTTGAATTTCTTCATCATCCAAATCAAAACCCATACTTTCCGTAGGGATATTCATCTTCTGAGATATGCTCTTTCTGTCGCAGGATTCACTCAGAGTATTTATAAATCTGTCCCTTTCCTTAAGTTTATCGGCAGCTTCTGGGTAATAAAGAAAGTAAAGGTCATTTAACTGCTCAAATATAATGTTCTCGCCTTTTTCAAGTGAATCGGAGAAAGCTATAAGCCTTCTTATAAGATCGTCAACTGACAACCCCTCCTTTATTTTTTTCCTTGCTTTTTCGATGAATTCTTTGTTGTCCATTTTAAGTACTTTATACATTTCTTATTTTCTGTATTCAATTCAAATGCATGCAGCGCATAAGCATTGAAAATATAGCATACTACTAATGGATACTTTACTTATTAATATATTTCACAATACTTGGATTCTACCATAATCTTTTGCATGCTATTTGAAAAGGCTTGTAGATTATTCCTCGAACTTAGGGCCTTCTCCTTCACTAGATTTAGATATCTTAGAACCATCACTTTCTATTATCAGAGGATTACCTTCTATATCCATAGTATGAAGCTCTACAGGTATTTTCCACATTTTTGAGAGCCTGCGTAAAGAAGCCGCCGTATATTTATTATCAAGGCTGAACATCTGCGATGCCTGTTCTTCAAAGCTTTCTATCTCTTCCTCGGGTAATTTTCCAATGTATCTTTTAAGAAAGCTAAGATCCTGTCTTAATGTAAGCTTATCTCCCTTAAAACTTCCTTTTGGAACGTATACCATCGGACCGTAGTTTTCCGTTTCCAAAAGAAGCTGGAAACGCAGTATGTTGGGGTCAAGTTTTGCACTGTTTGCTGCCTTTATCATGTCTATTATGTATTCTGGATATTTTCCGCCGTAAAGATTATCTATCATCATATTAGTCTTTTCTTCTATTTCCTTAACTAAAGATTTGAAGAAATTGAGATCTGCATATGAAAATATAAATTCCCAGTCTGTGTAGGATTTTACTATTTCCAATATCTCTGACAAACCCTTATTTTCCTTTTTCATATAAGATCTCTTCTCCTCTTCAGAAAGTAGATCATAAAGCAGACCATGTCTCCCTTCATCCCACCTTTTTTCTATGTCCTTAAACAACCTAAAACCAAGGTAATAAGGTAGCTGTGCAGGAGATAGAACATCGGCTACTTGGAGTATGCCTTTCCTCATCTTAAAGGCTGTCCCTATGTCATATTTGGCAACTTCTTCTGCATATTTGTCCTCAACAAAAGTTGCAAAGCCCTCATGCATTATCTTTATCCTCGCGCCTTTCATAAGCTGGTTTATGTCATATACGATTTCAAGCAGTTCCTTTTCCCAAGGATTAAATCTTACATTTTCAAGCGTAAACTTGTAAACATCGTATATATCTTCTTCAGGATATGTTTCTTCCTTGCTGTAATAATCATTTTTCTTGCTCTTGTGAAAATCAGGAAACATGTCAATAAGACCGCTTAATGTCTGCGAGTAATCATACATTTTTTCAACGGTCTTTACATCGAGCCTGCTTTCCATTTCTCTGTATCTGTCCCTGTAATAAGCATGCTTATTAGCATTGGAATTTATGCTCTTTGCAAGCCGGTTGTTGTACTCTATGTGCAGATGTCCATACACGTGGGCCATTACACTTAATACCTCATCATAAGTGTCATTTTGGTTTATGTAAACCGCAGTATATTCCTCTTTTCCAATAGGATCATAGAACTTGTGCCCGACCATCTCGTATAAAACTCCCTGTCTGTACTTCATGTTATTCTCTTGTATTATCTTCTCCTGACCAGCCTCCCAGCTAGGCAAAGGAGTTCCGTAGAGTGCAACTTTCTCTGCAAACTCTTCATTGTCAAGTATCTTAAATTCTACATTGCCAAATGAAAGGCCTAGTTTATTTATCATGAATGACGCTATCTTTCTTGCTTCCATTGTATATTTTTCGTCTATTATTGAGCCATGCGTAGCTATTATCTTTATTTCTTTTCCGTCTACTAGCAATTTCTCAAGGGATTTCTTTACCATATCAGTTTAAAAGTGCATCAAGCACTTTTTTCACGTTTCCATAAGAAACGTCATTGCCCGATTTTACTTCATTCACTTTTTCTCTGTCAACAGCCTTTATCATCTTATAAAAGCCATCTGAATTACCACCAACTTGCAGGTAAAATGCCTTTGTCAGCCTTGGAAACAGCTTCTTAAGGGTGTTATAAAGTTTGCCATTGTCATCTGCGTTCTCTCCATCAGTTATATGGAGAAGGAAAACATCCTCTGATTCATAGTCTATTCTTTCTTTGTAAGGGGACATTGAAGTATAAGCACTGCCGTCCATCATATCCATAACCAATTTGTAAGCAGGCTCAAATGAAGTTCCACCATTAGCTACAAGCTTGTAAAAATCTTCTTTTTTACGTGGATCAAATTCAAATGCTTCGTCTGTATGTGCCAAATACCTTATTTTTACAGTGTCCTCGTATTTTTGTCTAAGCCAAAACTCAATTAAACCTGCAATTGTAGCAGAAAACTCTCCGTAAGTATCCATAGATCCGCTCACGTCCCTCATTATGATAAACGTAGCTGATAAGTTTGGAATCAGTTTTTCTTCAATAAAGTTATAGCGCATGTCTTCATCTCTTACGTCTACTTTGAAGCCGTTCTTTTCAAAATAACCGGTCGCCATCTGCCTATCAAGCATAGCCTCTATAGTTTTTTCCTGATTTTCGTCCACGCCGTTCTCAGCAGTCAGCAACCTATAAAGCTTTTTATCCTTCTTTCCTGGTTTGGAAAATGAAAGCCCCCAATTTTCCATCATCTGCTTAAGTCTTCTCTTGTCTACGCCTACTTTTACCTTTGAATTGTCGCCATTGCCACCCTTTCCTTCATTGCTGTCACCATCGTCATCTCCGCCATCGCCATCTCCTTCTCCTTCACCATTCCCACCCATTCCATTGTATGATATCATGGGGTTTATCTTAACAGGTATGCTCTTTATAACGGTTTTACCGTCGTTTATATCCATTATGTCTGTAGAAGTAAGAATAAGGTCATCTTCCTCGTCAATCTTCCGTCTGTATTTATCTTCTGCATCTCCTAGTTCACTTGTCATAAAACAACGTCCCCTCCTTGTATATCTTTAATGCTTCTTCAATTGCTTCATCGAAATAACCGCGCTTTGCAATAAGGAAATTCTTTATGTAAGGATACAATTCAGAGTTTCTGTTGATGTCCTTTCCATCTTCTCCGATAAAGTTCTTGAATTTATTTTCTGTTTTTATAAAGTCTTTGCCCGTTGAAACCAGAAAATGCAGGAGATCCTCGAATTTTGTAGTATAATTTACTATCCCTAAAGGTACTTTTTTGAGTTTAAACGCACTTATCTGGTTTTTCAGCCCATCTACGTCTAGATACCTCCCTGCTTCTGTTAGGTAGCCATTTGCATCCTTGAATTCCTGTGACTGTTTCACTGAAATCATTGAGTCTATATACTCTGATATAGTGCTTGCATAATCATTGAAATGTTCTCCAAAATAAAAGGAAAGCAATGCATAGTTTATTTCAAAACGCACGTCGTTTGTTATAACTGAATCAATATAGCTTTTTATTCTGGAGTATACCTCCCTATCCATTTTTTCCTCGTTTTTATCTAGGTAACTTGCTATATCAGAAAACAAAAGAGAGTCTCTTGACTTATTTGAAGCGTAATTAAAATCAAGTATGCTGCTTATTGATCTAGAGGATATTCCCGAAGTCCATCCACTTTTATAGTCATTAGAATCGTAGATTATGCTGTGTGCTGCATCCTTTAGGTACTTGCTTTCTTCAAAGTCTTTCCTAGAGAGATAGGCATTGTAATCTGGAAGAAGTTTGCTCAGAAAATTTGACATTGACTGCGTCATCTTCTTTTCAAACTCTTTTAAATTGGAGGAATCATAATAATCAAGCAGTTCTAGTATATTGTCCAGCTTATCATCATCTGCGCTACTAATTACCTCGCTGTCAATTCTCGACAAAACATTCAATTTAGCAAGATACTCCAGAAAATGCGGTACTAGGTTCTTAACAGGTATTTTGGATTCCTCAGCAAGCTTTATTTCCTGAGAATATGAAAGATTGCGCCTTACGTTAACACGTATTATTCTTTCAAGTAGTGGCCTTGACTCTCTTTTTTGTTCTTCATCCAGCTCCATAAAAGTCTCATTGCTGTGCATTATTATCAAACTGTCAAGCGGTATCCTGTTTCCCATCGGATCAGAGAAATTATTGTCATAGATATTATTCAGAAGTTGAAAGACCTTTGGGTTTATATTTTCCAGTCTGCTTTTATCTGCGCTTATTGTTAGAATAGACCTGTTTGAATTCATTATCACTCCCAAGAAAGATGGAAGAAGAAAACTATCGCCAAATTCAACTATTGAAGACTGTGGGTATATTCTATCCAATTTTATTTTTTCGGCGCTTATTTTTCCATTTTCTATTATGCTTTCCAAGTTGTGCTCACACTGGTAGCATACCTCAGGTCTTTTGTGGTTATTTACATTGTTTGAACCATTCTCTTCCAGGTCTATGGGTAGGATAGACCTGTAAAGGTTATAGGGATTCTCATTGTAACGACATTTTGCACCGTTTATATTCAAGGTGAACATTTCATTCGACATTGAATACTTTTTGTATGCCCTTACAACGCTGTTTATTATTTCAGTTTTACCGCTACCGCTTGGGCCTATCAACAATAATATTGGGGTATACCCCTGCCTTGAAATGAAAGAAGCCTGCTCCAGGGCGTTCATAAAGTTTTCCTTCACGTCCTTTATTCCATAGATACTGTCAAATGCATTCTCAATGATTATGCTTTTCCTGACACGGTCTACAGTGCTTTCTTCTCCACTTCCCACAAGGCGTTCAAGGCCGATGCTACCCATAAATCAGACCTACTTCGTTATAAAGAGATTATAGGCAACACGTGCACATTGATTACAGTAACCAATGTCAATCAATTTGCTTATTATCCTATCCTGATCTAATTCAGTAGCAGTTCCTGCAACGGATGCGCTTAGTTTGTCAACTATGCCAGCCGTAAGCTGTGGGTGCCTTTCAATTATCGTAGGCGTAAGCATCTTTACAAGCTCATCTATATTTTTCTTGTTGTTAGCTATTGAAGCATCGTTTATTATACTGTATATGCTGTCGCGCATTACATCGCTTCTAAGGTTTGCCCTCTTTTCAAGGTCTGTAACGAAATCGTAGTCGATTGGCTGGACAGTTCCAAACATTGGAACCCTCACTTTTTTATCGTTTTCGCTACCAGTCTTCTTTATGTAGTACACGTTTATAACGTATTTATTCACAAGATCCTGGACTTTTTCGGAGCCGTACTCAACCATTGATACGTCGTTTTTCATCATTCTTTTTATTTCGTCGTATGCGTCTTGCACTATTGTGCTGCCTTCCCCTTTTTCCCTTGGCTGAACTCTTGCCTTTGTTTCAGGAGAAAGATCCTCCATGGTATTCAGAAAGTCTTCTATATACCTTGTACCATTTAAATTGTCAAGTATTGTTCCAAGGCATACCCTTTCCTTGAGTTCTTCCTTAGGTATGTAACCTGCTTCTACACCCATTTTCCTGCTGAAGTTAGCATAGGAAAGGAGCTTTGAAGGTGATTTTACCATGTCATCGTAAGGTATGCCAAGTTTTACCCCTTCCTCTAATTCCAAGATAGGCTTCTGCGTTGCTTCCCTTATTATGTCTTCAAGAGACACCTTTATTTCAGGCAGGAAAACTCCATTGTATATGTCAGCTTTGTCTTTCAATGATATGTTGTCATAGTGGGAAATGCTTGCTTCCACCCATATTCTTGACAACATTCTAAGGAAGTGTGGGGGGTAGTGTATATTCAATTCCTTTGCAGCATGCTTGTATATGTCATCCAATGCTGTTTCGGCATCAGAAAGCTTTGTCATAGACCTGAATACAATTATATTTGACCTACGCAGAAGGTAAGGTTTTATGCTGTCAGCTATCTTTTTGTAGTCGTCCATGTTCGTAGTTCCTATCATTATTGCGTCAAAGGACTCTTTAAACGATGGAGAAACCTTCGTTCTTGTGTCCTGCACAAAGTCCAAAAGCGAATTTGCAAAAGATGAAGAACCCTTAAGGACTTCACTTATGTATATTATATTCCCTCTTGGAGAAGGAGCTGACTGGCTTCCAAGTATACCAAAATCATATGCCAAAACGTTTGAGTTATCTCCCCCTAGTTCATTCAATATTCTATAGAACATCCTTCCACCGAATATTCCTTTGTAATCCAAGTGCTGGTCATCTGCTGCAACAACCGGCTCAGATATGTGGATAACATCATCATCACTTGCAAGTTCAACGCTTACAAGTTTTTCTATGATGCTCTGTATTTTTTCATGATCCGGTTTATTGTCTTTCAAAACGAACTGACTTAAAGAATCGGCAAGCGTTCCTTTTATCTTGCTAAGAGTAGAACTCACCGCCCCTCTTTTATTTATGGAGGGCACTGTCCAGTATTCTCTGTCTGAGTTATCTAGGCTTTCCATAAGTTCTTCTATCTTTGTCTTCTTAGAAGATCCTGGCCTTTTCTGCAGTAAGTAGATTTCATCCTGTATATTTTCACCCAATGTCAATTTTCTTTTTCCTCTAGAGCCCAGCTGTGAATGTACATCTTGCAAAAACTTTTGTTTCTGCTCTTTCGTTAATACATCCAACGCAGGGTTATTTTCAAGTGAATCTAGGTCTAATTTCAAAACATACTGCGCCCCTATACCTTCCGAGTAAACCCTTAAAGTCTCAGCTAATGTATTAAGGAACTCACTTTTACCTGCGCCAGGAGGAGAGATTATTACCGTAAGCTTGTTTTTCATGTCGCTGTTTCTTGCTGCCCTTTTAAGAAAAGAAACAAATTCATCTGCAAAATCACTTGAATCGTACCTTGTTTTTATGTTTCTTTGATCATTTGGCTGCTTTACAAGAAATTGCCATTTACCGTCTTTTTTGCCATAGGATTCTATTGCGGCCAATGCCCTTTGATTTGCATTATAGAATAGTTCCGGCCTCTCTTTACCGAACTCTAGAAATTCATCTAAACTCATTTTTTGTTTAAACGACGTTTTTTCTCCCATATCACTCAACCCCCAGTATATATAGGAATATATATCCTTTATATACTTTTTCTTCAAAAAATTCTAAACTTTCACTTATATTTTTAATAAAATTTACAAATTTTATGCTAAATACCTGCATAAACCCACTGTTTTCCGCCACCATAATATTCATTTTCACCTTCAATTCTTATTAAATTATTCAATAGTAACCATATGGAAATTAAATAAAAAATTAGATTTTAATCGCCGCCCAAACAAAATCTGAGAAATTTGTCAGAAATTATTTGGGCAAATCAGTTTGTCTTAATTGAATATGAAGAAAAGCTGCAGTGCCACAAGTATGCTGAAACAACCAAAAACTCTTCAGCGAAAGCACTGTTTTGCATTTAATTATATTAAATTCTATGGTATTTAAACTTTATGACTTTACATCAAAATAGCTTTTTTACTTCATCTACTATTGAAGCTACATTGAATTTCATCTCTCTCTTGCTTTCAAGATCCCTAACAGTTACAAGATTATCCTGTAGGTCTCTTTTTCCCACTATCACTGCATATTTGATTTTTTTAGAATTACAGTAATCTAATCCTTTTGAAAGCGAAATACTATCCAAAAGGATATCTGTCGTTATCCCTTCTTTTCTTAAAAGCATTGCAATCTCTCTTGCTTTTTCTATGTCATCTACGCTGAGAACGCAAAAGCTTTTGTAAAATTCATTTTTGTAATTTGCCATCAAAACCTCCATTATTACATCAAAACCTATGGATCCGCCGACTATTGCAAAGTCTGCATCAAAATTCCTACTGATTCTATCATATCTTCCGCCGCCTGCAAGCACTACCCCCTTTAACTGACCTTCTGTGAATTCAAATTCAAATATGCTGCCGTCATAGTAATCCTGGCCTCTTACCAAAGATCTTTCAAAGTAAACTCCCTCTACACCATAGCTTTTCTTCAGGTCTTCTATCAAATAATCTACCTCTTTTATGCCTTCCAAACCAGTTACATCTTTGCCATTCAAATAATCTCTTACCTTTTCCGCCTTTTCTGCCCCAATCAAATTGCTTACATTTTTTGTAACTTCCTCTATCCCAACTTTATTCAGCTTGTCAATTTCTCTTAAAACCTGCACGATTTTCTCTGCTTCTACCTGAAGATTTTCCATTAAAGACGTAAGGATTTTTCTGTTACTCACATTTATCTTGTAACCGTTTATGCCCAACTTCTTCAATGCAAAGTCTATGCATGCTATAACCTCAGAATCATACATTATGTTTGAAGAGCCGAAAACATCTATGTCTGCCTGGATGAACTCCCTCCACCTCCCTTTTTTTGTGTCTTCGTACCTCCATACATTTCCTATGCTGTATGCTCTAAGCGGAAAAACAAGTGATTTGTTTCCAGAGACTACCCTAAGCTTTGAAATGGTGTGTTCTGGCCGCAAGGCAAGCTTTTCTCCCTTTTTATCCTCAAAAGAATACAACTGAGATTCTATTTCTGGACCGGATTTGTCTGTAAACAATGACAAGTATTCAAATGAGGGCGTTTCAACTGGCTCAAATCCAAAAAGTGCATATGTCTTTCGAATGGTTTCCAGAGCCTGCTGTCTAAGGAATGCTTCCCTGCCCATAAAATCCCTTACTCCTTTAACCCTCTCAGCCATAGTGGAATATTATAAATTCAAAGCTTAAAAACTTTGGGCACAGGAGCACATACTAAAGGTTATTCAGCTTCCCACTATTTTCATGTACGCTCTTTCCAGATCCTTATATTTTTTCTGCAGGTTTTTTACTGTGTCTTGTTTCATTATTTTTCCATTATTTATGAATATTATCTCATCGCATACTTCCTTTATTTCCTGGATTACATGTGAACTTATCAGTATCAATCTGTCTTTTTTCATGGATAAAATAAGCTTCTTGAACTTAATTCTCTCAGCAGGATCCAGGCCACTTGTGGGCTCGTCTAACAAAAGTATAGTGGGCTCTGAAATTAAGGCTGCTACTAATGAAACCCTTTGCCTTTGGCCCTTTGAAAGCTTCCCTATTCTAGAACCCAGCGGCGGGAGTTCAAGAAGCTTTCCGTATTTGTTTATCTGCTTTTCAATGTCTGCCTTAGAAAGACCGTTAAATTCAGCAGACATAGTTAATGCTTCTTTTATTGTCTGTGTTCTATCCGGCTCGGGAGATTCTATTAAAGCACCTATGCTCAAAAGCACACTTTTTAAATCCTTACTTACATCAAAGCCATTTACAAAAACAGAACCTGAAGTCGGTTTAAGCAGGCCCGCAAGTATCTTAAATGTTGTTGTCTTTCCAGCGCCATTTGGGCCCAAATAGCCAATAATGCCATTGCCTTTGTGTGAAAATGAGATGTCATCCAAAGCTAGTTTATCTCCATATCTCTTTGTAAGGTTCTTTACTTCTATGTCCATTATCCCTTCACCTCTTTATACTTGTACATGAATACGCTAGCTATAAAGAATATTATAACATAACTGAGCATTATTTCTATCCCCTCTAGTGTATAAGGCTCATACTGCGTTATCGTAAACTGTCCTGATTTTGTAGGTATCTTCAACTGTGAAAAATGAACAAAATGCGTTGAAAAAACAGTATAAACTACCTGTCCGCCATAATTAACAAGGAACCATGGCTCTACTGACAAAAAGCTTTGAAGAACACTTGAAGCTATTGGTAAAACAACTATCAAAAGAATTACAACTGCAACGGTACTGGTTTGAGGATTATTGAATAAGGAACTTAGGAAAAAGGCAAAGGAAAGAATAGAAAGCACGAAAAGTGCTACTAGACCCACAGAAGAGGCAAAGACTGCTGGCAAGGTAGAAAAGAAATAAAATGAGCTTATGACTGCGAAAACGTAGTATATCAATATTATTGAAAAAGAAGCTAATAACGCTGCAAGGTACCTCCCCACTAAAATGGAACTTCTCCTGGCAGGCTGTACAAGTATGTAATAGCTATAATTTGAAGCAAAATCAGTAGAGATTGCATTACCACCGAAGAAAGCAGCCACTATAACAACTACATAAGTAATGTTCTGCATGAAGCTATAGAGATAATTTGAAGCGTTGCTGTACTCTGCATTTATAGCGCTCACACCAACGTGAGCTTCTACGGCGAATACGGCTATAGATATCAATGCTACAAGTACGGCAAGAGCGAGAAACCTCTTAGTTCTTAGATAAGACTTAAGGGTATACTTGAACGAAACCGCTATTTCGGAAAGCCGACCAATATCTCTAGAATGGATTGAGGTATTCATTTATTGTAATTACTTTAGTAGAATATAAGCATTTTTAAATGAATACTAAAATTACAAAAAATTAATGCAAATGATCTATTTCTTCTACAAGCGCCCCGAGCGGGATTCGGACCCGCGTCAATGCCGTGACAGGGCACTATCCTAGACCACTAGACTATCGGGGCTTGTATTCTTTAAAAAATCCGCTACAACTATTTAAAGTTTTATTCGCTTTTAAGATTCATTTTAAAATTAAGTTTTTATGTGCAGAACCAATGAATTAGAACTCTTTCTGTAGCTTCTTCCATTGAAATCGAACTTTACGCTTGCCCTCTCCAATTCGAAGTTCCCCACTATGCCTATCTTGCTTTTTACTTCATACATAACTATAATCTCGTCGTTTGGATTAAGTTCTTCTTCCTTCCAAGAAATGAGCATCCTGCTGCCGTGCTTTGTTATTTTTCCTTCTTTTTGACCGGCTTTTGCTACCTTCAACGAATTTGGAGGTATTTCATCCTCTAATTCTATTCCGTATATTTTCTTTCTAGAGATATTCTTAAGCCTTAAAGCTATTTTTATATCTATGAAACCATCCACTGCCTTGTGTTCTATAACTTCCTTTTTGAATACTACCTTTCTGTTAAAGTAAAGGAATATGACAAATGCCAATGCTATTATCAGAATTATAAGATATATTGGATAATAAGATACAGAATACTGCAATGTTATGCTCTGCCCAGGCATGAGAGAACTTATAGAGGGTTGGATCAAGCCATTTGAAATCACGGCAGAGCCATTGGATGAAGATTTAGAGACCAAAAACAGTGAATTAAAGCTGTTTATGCCCAAAGCAATTGCACTTCTGTTTACAGGCACATTTCCTTCGTTCTTAACGGTTATTGAAGCGCTGCCACCAAAAATGTTAAAACTGGATGTTTTGCTGATCACAGGCTTATAGTACGTAAGTACACTTATCGGAAAGTACAATGCAGATGAATTTTTATTGTAATTTGTATAAACGGATATGTTGTATTTCCCAGGCGGAAGAAGATAACCCAATGTGCTTATGGGAATTGTGAAGTTAAATGAATTCAAACCCAAGTTTCCTATAACTTCGTTTTTTGACGAAGAATAGATCAGCTTTCCGTTACTTGACAGGTTATAGACAAACGGCAAGATCAAACCGGTCTGCCCTAATGAATTCATCACATTTACTTGGAAATATATATTGTTGTAAGGATAGAACGACTTTGATGAGTTTATTGAATAAAGGTATATTGAGGTTTTTGTTATGGGTATTATCGCAACGCTTAGATTAAAGTAATTTGATAAACCATTATCACTATAAGGTATCTGCATTGTTATCGGATAGGAGAAGAAAACATCCTTTGATTCAAAGGAAAAAAGTACAGTCTTTGCCTGCCCAGGCAAAAGTTCGAAATTATCTGGAAATGCGCCTATACTGTAAAAATAACCAGAATATATTATAGACGCTCTCCCTAAATTTAGGGATATGTTTTGTGTGGTATTCTGGTTATTGTAAAATGTAAAGTTAAAGTATGAAACTGCGTTGCTTTGAACAGTTATAGAATTAGGGCTTACCTTCAGAGCATGGGCGTTTCCTACTAAAAATACTGCGGACAGCAGCACAATAGTAAATATTACCGACTTCTTTACTGAATTGTTCATAACCATAGGAGTATTTTTAGTATTAAATAGATTTAAGCATTTAAATTTTATTGTAAAGAGCTATAAGTTTATCCACTGTTTTCTTTATGTCAAATTCCTTTACTACTCCAT
>JAKAAG010000033.1 GCA_021797085.1 Nanobdellota archaeon | reverse complement strand
GTTATTTCTTATTCGCTTTACATTGACAGCAATAAAATGTTCAATGATGAGGGAGATGGCATAATCGTTTCGACACCGACAGGATCTACAGGCTACGCATCTTCTTCAGGCGGGCCGATAGTACTGAATGATGCTAATATAATAGAATTAACCCCTTTATCATCAATGCAGCGAAACGGGCCGATAATTGCAAACGACAATTCCTTAGTTACTATAAAGAACCTAAATTCAAAAAGCGGGATAGAGATAGTATGCGACGGCAGGTTCCGTTACCCCTTCAAAGGAAAACAGATAACAATAAAGAAGTATAATAGTCATGCAAATTTCATTACAATAAACGAAATAAAGAAAACACCTATAGAGAAGATGAAAAGCAGAGAAGCTAGCCTGCCATACATAGACGATGCACCGCCTTCTGCAAAGTTCATACTTAAGCTTTTGCAGTATGAAGGGCCGCTGACGCAAAAGGACATAATAAGCCTGTCTTCCCTTCAGATAAGAACAGTAAGGCATGCTATATCCTATCTAAAGAAAAAGGATCTGGTAGAAGAGAATAAAACCCTTCGGGACGTAAGGTTCAGTATATACAGGCTTAAGAACTGAGTTTTTCCCTTATTATATTATTCTTAGCATCTAGTATATCCTTCCCTATTTTAACAGGAAACTCTTCAAAGTCTTCCAGGCGCTTGTATTCATCTGGCAGGTACGAAAGCTGCCTTTCTGTATATTCTTTTATTTCTTTCAAAGGTGGAAAATCATAAACCAATTTGCCTTTTTCTATTACAGGCACAAGAATTTTCTGATATTCTTCATATCCCGTAAAGGAAGGCCGATCTATCATATCTTCAAGAATAAGATTGTTTCTGCTTTTACGGTAGATCTGCTTGTTGAACGGCAATGTCGTTTTATCGCTGCTGCTTATCTTTATCTTTGGAATAACCCCTCCGTTTTCCTCTTCTTCTACAAGCTTGTAAACTCCGCCAAGCGCAGATACACCGCCTTTCCTTGAAATTGAATTGTAATTTGCTGCAGTATCCAATCTTGTTCCAACTCCATACATATCTATGGGCGCGTTGTTCTTTACAAAGTAGTCTATCTGGTATTCATCCAAATCGCTGCTAGCTATTATTTTTGTGTTTGGAAAGCCATTGTCATCAAGTATTCTTCTGACCTGCCTGCTGAGCTGTAAAATGTCTCCGCCGTCTATCCTTACCCCTTTTAAGTCATATCCCTTTTTCCTAAGTTCATTTCCCACAATACATGCATTCTGTGCGCCTTTCAAAGTATCATAAGTATCTATAAGCAAAACTGCATCATCCGGGAATGATTCTGCATATTCTCTGAATGCTTCAAGCTCACTTTTCCTTTCCTGTATAAATTTGTGTGGCATCGTTCCTGAATAAGGTATGCCAAGCTTACTTGCCGCAGATACCAGCGCCGTTCCAGCTGCCCCTCCTATGTAAGATGCCCTTGAACTTAAAATTGCTGCATCCCTTCCATGTGCCCTTCTTGCTCCAAAATCCAGAAAAGGTTTGCCTTTTGACGCGTAAGATATTCTGGCGGCCTTAGTTGCCACCATTGTCTGGAAATTCATAACTGAAAGGACATAGGTTTCAAATAACTGCACATCTATGGAATTTCCCGTTATTGCAAGAATAGGCTCATTAGGGAAAACAACCGTTCCTTCAGGAACTGCATTTACATTTCCTTTAAACTTAAAGTTCTGCAGGTAATCCAGAAACCCGTCGCTTAATGAACCTTTTGAACTTTCCTTTAACCACTTTATTTCTTCCTTGTTTAATCTGAAGTTTTTTATGAAATCGATTATCTGCTCAAGGCCGGCAGCAACCATATAACCTCCCAAGTTTTCAGGTATCTTTCTGAAGTAATAAATCTCTGTTATCTTGTTATTTCTTCCATGATCAAAGTTTGCCTGGCCGCTTGTCAGTTCATAATAATCAAGGAACAGCGGCATTTCAGCGTCATTCATTAACAACGAATTCAGTTTTTTCATATCTATAAAAGACACCATCTTTGTTATTAATAAATCTAAATAGGAAATTTTTGCAATACTTTAAAATCTACATACTATTTTTTCCCATACTACAGATAATTTAAATTATAGCTGATGAAGGATTGAAAAGGAGGTAATATGAAAAAAGCTTTGTTATTGGTGGATTTAATAAAGGGATTTGGCCAGGAAGGATATGATAAAAACATGTACTGCCAAAACGTGGAAAAAATAAAGAAAAACATTCAAGAACTTGCGGAATATGCAAATAAAAACAGTATACCCACAATATACTGCTGCGATTCGCATCAAAGCAATGATCCAGAACTGAAAAAGAACGGCGGGCCTTGGGAAGAACACTGCATGAAAGGAACAGAAAGCAGCAAAATAGTCGATTGGCTACCTTCCAGCGGTTTACTGACATTAAATGGCACAAATTCAAACAAGAAAGTAATTAACAATGATAAAAACGTTTTTAGGGTTGATAAGAGGACTTACAGCAGATTTTATAATACCGTGCTAGATAATTTCTTAAGAAATAATAACATAAAAGAAGTTTACATTGCTGGACTTGTAACAAGCATATGCGTACAGCACACTGCTGCTGATGCGTTCTTCAGGGGCTACAAAGTAAATATTGTAGAAAACGGCTGTGCAGACATAAACACTGAAAAGCATGAAAACTCCATAGAATACATGAAAAACAACTATTCCGCAAACATATTAAGAATGAATAAAAACCAACTAGAGTGACTTTTCTTTGAATATGGAAATACCTGATGAATTAAGAATAGATGAGAAGAAAGCGGTTGATTACACTGTTAAATGGGTAAGGGATTACTTTAAACCATTTAAAACCAAGAAGGCAATAGTTGGATTATCTGGAGGAAGTGATTCTTCATTTACAGCATATATCTGCAGATCAGCGCTGGGAAAAAACAACGTACTTGGGGTAATAATGCCTTCGGATTCAAATTCAAAGGAGGATGAAGAGGATGGATATGCAGTTGCAAAGGCAATTGGCATAAAAACCAAGAAGATAGATATTTCTCCTATAATGAAAGCTGTAGAAGAAGCGAACCCTGAATTAAAGGAAGAAAAAAACAGAATTGCAAGGGCAAATATAAAAGCAAGGCTAAGAATGCTACTGCTATACAAAGAAGCAAATGAATCAAATGCCATAGTTGCAGGAACGGATGACAGAAGCGAGCATGCCCTGGGGTATTACACAAAATACGGAGATGGAGGGGTTGATATAAATGTACCTGAACACCTCTATAAAACGCAGCTTAGGCAGATACTGCTTTGGCTGGGAAAAGACCAAAAAATGAAGATATTCA
>JAKAAG010000003.1:15597-54394 GCA_021797085.1 Nanobdellota archaeon | reverse complement strand
TCCAGCATCATTTGCTACATATATTGAATTAATCCAAGCATCCGTAACATTCTGAGCATGTATTCCTGTTGAAGTACATTTTATGTTATTGGCAAATATTCCGTCCTGGAAATTTAAATACTGGCTTGCAGTGCTACTAAAGCAGTTTGTATTGTTAAAAAATGCATTGCATGTTCCAATTGCAGTGGTGTAATTTTCTAGTGCTGTAGGAGGTATTATCCTAGTGTAGCTTGGTGAAGTGTAAACACCATTACTAGTATCAAAGCTTTCTCCATAAAAGCAAAAACTATCCAAAGCGGTCAATGTAAAGTTATTCTGATAGGAAGAGCTTGAGTAACCAGGAGTGAACGGGGTATTGAATAACTGGTTATTTCTTAGGTTATTTGACAGCCACAGCCTTTCATAGGAGACATTGTTTATAGTTGCAGGGTTTTCAAATGTGCAGCTGCTTAATGTGTTGCCAGTGCTAGAATTCCACGCACAGATTGGGAATATCCCATCAGTTCTAAACTTAAGATAAATGCCATTGCCATAATTAGGATAGTACGCTCCTTCTAGATCTGGAGATGTGAAAGTATCTGCAGTTGTGGATGTTATAAGATCCTGTGTATATCTTAAACATCCTCCGCGAGGTGCTATCTCAGCACATGTTGTTTGAGAGGTAGAAGTGTTCAGTAGAGAGGAGATACCTTTGGTTGAAACGTAAATTTCAATCCCCTGAGAACTCCCTCCATAATAAGTGGCAGACAATGGAGTCAAAAAGCTTGTAGATACATTCAGATACTGTATGTCACCTTTATTTCCCTTCGGAAATTGAGCATAGTCCACAGATGGCATTGTATAGTTGAAAGCAGGGTTTATTGACTGAATCTGGTATGCTAGAAGCGAATTGAATGAGCCTATCCAAGGATCGCCTCCCAAACTCAGTATGTGACCAAAAGCATAATCTGCGCCGTAGCCGTTTTGATTTGGAGACGCTATGAAAACAGATGGAGTAAAACCACTTAAGGTTGATATATTGTATAACGTACCCACAAAACCAGGATAATTGACATAATTATTTATAAAGGTAGAACCACATGAAACGGCAGGTATTATCAATGTGCTTTTTGGTACACTGCCTGGCAGATTCGTATAACCTGTAAAAGAGTTGTTTATAGCGTATAGATAAGTGGGATATAAACCATAATAAGCATGTATTGTTGAATCGCTCCAATTTATAAAGTTTTGATAAGGAAATTCTGATGAAGGCAATTGATAAACGTTCTGTGAAGTAGCATTGTTTGTTGCAGAATAAAGATTTGAATAGTTTACACCACCGCTGTTTGGAAATTGGCTGTCGCCCTGTGGAAAACCAAGGTACCCCACTAGATTAGTAAAATTAGAAGTCGTTGGACCACCGCCGCATGAAAATAAAGTGAAGATATCCCAGCATAAATGAGGAGCGGTTATCTCATTTACTGCGCTGCATGAATAACCGGTTGAAGAAGACTGGATATTTCCAGGGTAAAATTTTTCATTAAACCAGAAATTAGTGATTGGTGATGAAGAAGACACATATTCATTGCTTGTTATTAAACTTGAAGGATCGGAATTGCCGTAATTAGACACGGAGTTTGATAATGGATTCGGAGTGCTCGTTGTAGTTATTGCCTGCAAACTAGAGTTAGTGTTAACGACCAAATTGTTATTTGATAAGAGATTTACCCCTCTATAAACAATTAAAAGAGAAAGTACAATTATAAAGCATACCATTAAAACTTCAACCGATCTTTTTTGTTTATCCATAATTCACGGCCAATTTGTGTAAGTTTGCTTTCCGATTATAGTTAAACCGGGGTATTCTGTACTAAAATCATTATATAATTCATTTATATTAAAGTTTGGAGGATATGCAGAGTACGTTCCGTTAAGAAGAGTCAACTTAAACGGGTTAACGTTTATACATGCAAATTCCTCATAATAAGAACTTAAAGTAGCGTTGTAAATGTAAGGGGGTACTGGTTCTGTATTTGAAAGATTCAAGCCAGCTTCAGAATAATATGCGTTGAAGTTATGCTGCTCTTTATTCGGATAAAGAAAAGTAAATGGCTTGCTATTTGAATTTACAGAATAGAAGAATGGAAAAACTGAAGAGCCGTTATCAGAAAACTTCCCTGTATAAGAAGCGCCTTGCCCATAAACTATATACAATTCGTTTGGCACGTTTTTTGTAAGATTAATCCACAACAAACCGCCATTTTCCAAGGCCGTTTGATTCCACCAATAGAGTTGTAAAACTTCATTACTCGAATAAACTCCAAATATTTTTATATAACCTGGAACGAAATAACCGAAATTGAAATTGCTATTAAGATTAATTGCAAGCTGGAAACTACTAGTAAAGTGAGAGGAATTCAGAAGCAGCTCATTGAAGTAAGTATTATTATCGGTTGTAAGACCAAAGGAAGTGTTTAAAGATGGATTAAGCTCAGAGGCCGGAGCATACGCTAATTCTCCTTCAATTGGTTTGTAGAGAGGAACATAATTACTCACAAAAGCATAGCTTATTAGGTCAGAGGAAGGCTTGGAAGTAGTTGATATCCCAAGCAAATTAACGGTTGATGCAATGGCGGAGGAGTTACTATAAAAGCTGCTCTGGAGGTTTGAATTAAGATATGCAGTGAGATTGCAACCATCGCTGTGTATGCAATAACGATTGAAGCTAAGCTCATTTTGTGTACCCGGTGATACATAGTCATTTGAACCGCCAAGCAGGCTAGCAGAATCAGTTGCTAGGGAGTAATTATACAACCCATCTGGATTCTGTTCTGAATTGAAAGAAGCGGATATGACACTGCCAGAAAGATAATGACTGGGGGAAAAGAATGCACTAACTCCTGCATATGGCCCTGTTGAATTGAAACCAACATTAAAACTGAAATTCATAGGAAGATTTAAAGACCCATTGTATAAAGCAAATGTCTTGTTATAGAACGATAAATTCGCGGAGTCTGCTCCTCCCCCATAAACCGAAACGAGCCTGTAATTACTGTTCTGTGAAGTCGTGAAGTTTTTGCTGTTTAATACAAAGTAATCTGGGCAAGTATTGCTACTTGTTATCCAATTTTTGTAAGAGAAGCTTGATACCTTATAATAAGGACAGAAATACTGCCCATTTGAAAGTTTACGACAATACTCTCCATTCGGAGCTGAACTTGTAGAATTCAGATAGCTTTCCATTGTAGAATTTGATGTCTGCAAACTGGCAATGCAAGTATGATTTAAGAATAATTGTGAAATAACTGGAGCACAATTGATGTAAGTAAAATTATTTGTTATGAGCGCCTCGGTAAATCCAGGATATCCTGTAGCGTAAGGAGATCTTTGTATACCGCATGCTTCAGTCGGCGTTAAACTTAGATTATTCTGATAGCCGAAATCCAATGATATTGGTATACCAAGCACTTCTTCAGAGAAATTCCCATTTACAGGCAAGCTTTTTACGGAATAGGAATAATTCGATTTGACACTGTAATTACTTGCATTTACGCAGGAATCTATTTCACTCGCGTTTATGGAAAGATTCAAAACATTTATATTGAAATTAGTGCCGGAGAGAAAACTTAATTCCTGTGGCATTTGCTGCTGTAGCAAAGCTATAACATCTTGGGATAATGTAGAAGACAACAAATTTCTGCAATAAGTTAAATCCGAGCTATTTTGCTCACAGTTATATATATAAGTACCATAATATGGTTCTTTCACTCTATTTAATTTGTTTAACAGGTAGCTAGTTCCTTGTGGAGAGCCAAGCTGTAAAATCAGTGCAGAATACCAATCATACTTTGGCCTGCCATTTACTGATACTGTTTTAAGGTTTACCGCGTTTATCGCATTTGATATATAATTGTCTATTTCATACTGTGCAAAACCTTCTATTTTCTGGTTTCCTATTGGAAAGCTTTGATTTACAAATGCAATCCCCAGTTGCATTAACTGGCTCAGGTAGTTATTACCTGTTATAGAATCAGAAAGTGTGAGGCAGTTTTGTAGATCGTATTGGCCCTCGTTATAATTTACGCAAACTTGTGGAGAGTACAAAGGGAACAAGGAATATGAAACGTAAAGATTCTGGTTGTTCGGAAATAGAAGATTCTGTGTGCCAGAATTTTGTATGCTGTTTAAAATGTATTTGTAATAAACGAATTTAGGTTGTATGCCAAACATAACGTAATTTGCCGGTTTTATTGTGAATATCCCATTAGTGTCAGAAGTTACGGAAAAAGTATAATTTGTGCCGTCAAAAAGAAACCCGCTTTTTGAAGCATTAACAAGCTTTATTTGACTTGGTATACCATTTGCATTATCATATGAGATAACACTGCTTAAGGAGTATAGATTTTCATCTGGCATAGGCGTCAGATAAAACGAAGTAACCCCAGATATTGTGTCAGTATAAATAATAGCAACATCCCCATTTGGAAATGTAACCAATGTATATTGACTTGAAGGAGAAAGGCCAGACCCCTTGAAAAAGGCACTCACTGAAACCGACTGGTCTATTACACCAGAAACAACATCCTGTAAAGGCATAGAAGTAAATTCCATGCCAGACAAATTAAAGTTAATCCCTAAAGGAACGTTGCTGTCAATATAGGAACATCCGCTTGAGGACCACTCACATACTGAGAAAGTAGCTGATGAAGTATTATACTGAAATTCATATTTGTTGCTTAGAAAAGGCGCAGAAAAATTGCTAAAAAATACTGTATTACTTCGTTCAGATAGATTAAGCACCAAATTAGACTGTATATCTATATTTGATGAATTTACTACTTCAAATGAATTCTTATTTAAAAGCGTTTCAAGGCCGTATTCTATCATATTGTTATTAGGAAGGCAAATCTGGCCCGCCAGATTCCTCCAGTAATAAATCTTGGGAACCGGCACAAAAGGTAATGACTTAGAGGTATTTATATAGCCACAGTCAACGCTGCTTGGCTGCAAAGTAAGCCCGTCAAAAAGTTCTGCTTTCTGGAAATTGTAATTTGCTTCTTGTATAAGATAGTTTTTTAACGCAAGCGTTTGATAAATGCTGTTTTGTGCGGTTATCTCTATTTTTGAACTTAAACCTACATTTCCTATGTAACCGAAGGCATTAAGAACTATATATATTGTAGCTGCGACCATGCCCAGCACCACAATCATATTTGCCTGTCCTTTAGTATTTAGCATTTAGCTTATCACCCCGTAAATAGTATAAGGCTTTGAAGGATCTGCAGGATTATAAACCTGCATGCTGCATTCTGATTTACCAGTAACGCCTGCAGGTATTTGATTTAAAAAGACCTGCATTCCAAGCGCTTTCAATGTAGCCGTTTCTTGTCCTGTCAAGACTTGAAAATCACTTAGAGAAAAACCGGAAAAATAGCCTATAAAATCACTGTAGAGAGAAGAAGAGTTATAAAGATATGTTTGAATGTAATTGTAATTAGAATTGCATGCTCCGCTGCAATTTGTCGATAAGGACTGCTCTTTATTTGAATTTGCAAGAGAATACTGGCTAGGATTAGACAAAGCTAGCTGAGACAAAGTAAACGCATTATGAACATAGTATGTACTGTATATTGTATCCAAAGCAAAATTGCATGAAAATGAGACTGGTTGCTGACTTACGGCTGTCAATAGGTTTGCGGTAGCGCCGTGAAGCAAAGCCGATGCTAAAACGGCTAGAACTACTGCTACCAGTGGTGCTAGCACTAAATCAAGCATTGTAAGCTGGCCTTTCTTACCCAGTCTAACTGTAAGGTGGAATACCATATGTAACCTGAACCTGTAATACGCCGCTGTTTTGGAAAGTCGGCTGTCCTTGTGCATTAGTAAATTGTATTTCTACTGGAAAACTTTCAGAGTATGTATTCTCAGCGTAAAAAATAGATGCCAAGGCATATTGAGGAGCTATTTCTGTAGTGGAATGTTGACCCACCGCAAGGATTATATTAAATTGGATAGCCCCTCCAGTAGCAATCATAATTATCAAACTTGTTACTAAGCTTACACCCATTGCCGCATATTCCGCGTTCTGTGCATATTTTTGAATTAACGCTTCCGTCTGCTGGAAACTTTCTCCAAAATTAAACTGATTGTAATTAGAAAGATACAAAGAACCAGTTGGTCCCAGCTCGTTTGGATCCTGCGTATCATATAGTGTCAATGAAACGCCAGTTGCAGCTGCAAGATCTGACTGTAAAGCAGGTATGTTTGTCGCACCTCCAAAATATATATATTGCATGCAAGAAAGGAAATAATTCTCAATGAATTTATTTATGTTTACTACCCCAGGTTCAGTGTATGAAGATGAATACAACGGCCCCCCTGGAGCATCTATACTTGAATTATAATAAGAGATTGTGTTCTTATAAGCAAAACAATTAGGAGAAGTTATTAATCTTGTGCCTATCCCTGCCGCAACGGATTCGGAATTTGCAAAGACGCTTGTACTGTTTATTTGAGAAACACTGAAGGATAAAACAACCAAGAGAAGAGCAAATGCAACTATTAGTATGCCAGCATTCAAGAAAGCCATCATTTCAGTTAATGCCATTTTTTCTCAACTCCCCGAAAAGTAAGTACCTCCGAATGAATTTGGATTGTTCGGATACACTCCGAAAACTAAACTATTATAGACATTTTCTATATTATAATCTGTCGTGCTTCCCTGCTGTGTTTTTGTAAATTCCAACGTTACATTTGAATAATCTGTTTCATAGTATGAAAGATTTGTGTCATGTGCTGCTATAGCTATCATTGGATCAACCAAAAAATTATCCAAAGAAGTTGATATGCCAACTTGAAGTTTAGGAATGCTTTTTCCTATAAAAGATGCAATTAAAGAAGCAACTGGGAAATCTACACCAAAATCTTTTTTCAATATTGGGCTACCCCCGCCTATGAAATTGCCTGCAGATAGAAAACTACTTTGCCCTAAAAGATTAGTTGCGGTTAACTGATTTGGAAAATCCATTACTGGAACAGAGAAACCAAATAATGAACCGTTGTTTATGTAGAAATCTGGGTTGTTTCTCATGTTTTTCAATGCTGATAGCTCATTTTGGGTCAAGCCGATATTTACTTTTCCATCGCTTAAATTTGTCATGTTAACACATGATACTGGTGCGCCATATTCAGTAACATTAAAAGAAGGGTTATTGAAATTGTTTGTATCAATAACTGGAGAACCGAAAGAATCAATAAGCAGCCTATATATACACAAATTTACATTGCTTCCTTGGTTAGAGATAGCTAATGATTCTCCCGGCGGCAATAAAATCGTAATATTTTTTATATTTGACTTTGAATTGAAAAGGTTGTTAAGCTCGGTCTGCAAGGTATTTGGGAACAGGGCATTATTTTGCGAACAAAGCGTGTTGTAAAGCCCCTGAGATATCGAAAACGAGATAGAGCCATTGCCGCTTGGCTGTATAACTGTCCTTAAATTCTGCCCAGGTTCAGATGCGGTCTGTGCGAGTTCACACATGTCATTCATGTCCGTTATCAAAGGGCTAGTAACCTGTGTCGGCCTTCCGCTTGACTGACCATCAAGATATACCTCTCCGCCGTATCCAATAAAGTATGTACCTAAGGGGAGAACACTATTCACTTTTGTGTATAAGTTTACAAGCGTAGTAGCTGCACCAAGTTCAGCGGATATTGAAGACAAGCCCTTTCCAACAGAATTGTAGCTATTCACATTTAATGGTTGTGATGGCAAACTTAGACAGCTTGCAGTCCTAGCATAAGTAAGAAAAGCATTCTGTGCTAGAAAAAAAGGAATTGAAAGCAACGGGTCACTTCCACTTTGGGACAATGCCACTGAACCGACCAAGGAACTTGAAGAACTTAAAGTACCTGGAGCAGAAACCCCCGAAATCGGAGTCCCATAAGGATTATTGGAAGCAGCTGTATATGCATTAGAAGACAATTCTGATAAAACATTCTGCTTTACAGCAACTTGCTTTGAAGCAAAAAGAATTAAAGTATCCTTCCCCACACCAGAAGGCAAAGAATTCAATGTCTGTTCACTAGACAGTAACTGAGAGTACTGCTGTAACACGTAGTCTGCCGCAGCATACTTGAATGGCATCGGCGCTTCTGTAAGATACGCAGAAGCTATCTGCTGGCTTATTGATACGGATGGACCAGTCAAAGCGCCTATTTGCTGCCCGTTTACATAAATTCCTTTAGTAACAAATGTATTCAAGTTGCTGCTAGTTGTACCGAACCAAGCTTCTATTAAAGGAACGGATATTAGCGCTACAGAAAGGGAGGCAACAACTGTTGGGATAAATATTTTCATGCTAGGCAAAGCATCTCTAATAGTTGAAAGACCACTGGATAGAAGGGAATCCTCTGGCAAATCCTGCACAAACGGATGTTTTATGTCCGTTACTATTCTGTCTTTTATTGCTTTTTTAATTCTAGTCAATAAACTGCTTTTAGATCCCTGTCCAGATTCCTGTGCAACCTGGCTTGTTTCCTCCTCAGCAGTCTGCTCAGACACTTCTGCCGATTGCTCCCCTACAGATTCCAATCCCTCTATTGCTTCGTCTTTTGTTAATTGTTCGGCTTCACCAACACCTTCTTTTGCTGCATCTTCTGAGCCACCTACACCACCAAATCCATAGCCTACCATGAAACAAAGTGCAACGCTAAATACATTTTTTCCTGAATCAAGGGTTGGGCCGTTGGCATAAGACACATTATACACTTTAGACCCACCTGCGCAAGTATAAGCTGCTATTGATGGCTGCCATGTACACAGTGAATTGTTTCCTGCTAGAGTAATCGACATGGAGGAAGGTGCACTGTAAAGTGAATTTATTGAGAAGCCTATGTTATCAGCGAACAACTGCAAAGACCTTGCCCCATTTTGAAAGAAAAGGCCCTGCAAATTGGCAAAATAAACCCCTACTAAAAGAAAGGCTGCGGACAGTATAATAACACCAATGCCTATAACTATCTGTGCCTTCTTAGTCAACATAAATAATTATAATTTATGTTGATATTTATCCTTTTTAGATAATCAATTAAGTTCACAATAGTTATAAAGTGTACTCTATTTCGCTTTCAGAACCATGTTTTTCCTTGAATTGCTGGAATGCATTCCCTAGATCTGTTTTATTGTAACTGTTTAATTCTTCTGCGAGTTTGTATGAAAACATCTTTGCTCTGTAATAGAAATTTGAAAGGATCTTTTCGTATCTCTCTGGATTCTCGGTTTTTATTTTTTCAATTTTATTGAATTCTTCTGTAGTTGCCTTTTTTGCCAATAGATTTTTACCTGTTTTCTCGTCTTTTATGAACCTAGGCATTGCGAACAGGACCTTCTCCTCAGGTATATACAAAAACAAAGCAGTAATAGCTGGGCTTGGATCGTATTTTGCTTTGTAATTCTTAACAGGATCTGGAAATCTTTTAATAAGATTTTGATAAAGATAACCGCCCTTTTCGTGCAAAGCCGCTTCATACGTTTTATCGTCATTTATAGAAATGCCCGACTTTAAAAGCCAATCAGAAGTGGTCAAAAAGTAAGTTGCACTTGATTTAAGAACTTCGTCTTTGCTTAACCTGTATACCCTGCCCTTTATCTTATGCTTATCCTCGCCCTCAATATAGGGTAGAATTTCTATGTTTATTGCTGTTGAATCCAATGAATCTAGGATAGCATCCATTGCATTTTCTAATTTAGAGTCCTTATATTTACTATATGCCTTGTCCGCCGCAAAGCCTATCAAATCAAACAATCCCATATACTATCTGTGAAGTAAACTAGTATTTATATTTTACTTAAGAGTAAATTAATCACAAAAGCGCCCGGGGCAGGATTCGAACCTGCAACGCCTTGGTTAACAGCCAAGTGCTCTGCCGTTGAGCTACTCGGGCATCAATTAATAAATATTGATTTGGGAGACATATATTCTTTTATTTTAAGCAATATAAATTTATTGAAATCCTTAACATCATATTGTTTATCATAACAAACGTGTTTTCCAGTGATAAAAACGCCCTTGTGCGCCTTAATAAAGTTTTTAAGTATCTCCACATCAGAAAAGACTTCTGGGCCACAAACTGCCTTTGTTTTCGTTTTAGGTACGTTTTTTATTTGAAGGAACAGGTCTGCACTTCTTTCATTATAGTCAACGTCGAATGAGTATATTTCTATGTCTTCTGCCTTAAGCTCTTTTATCAACTTGTCTAGATTCTTTACGTACTTTGAAAGGAAAACATCTCTTGGCTCGAGTATTTTAGTGGTAAAAACGAATAACTTAGTACGACGTACTTTAACCTCGTTTAGGACTTTTTCTCTGATGCCTTTCTTCACAAAAAAATCAAATGACGGGGAAATGTAAAAACGTTTTACAGAAAGAACAAACTTTGAGAGGTTCTCTTCATTTACCGAAGCACATATGTTTCTCTTTGGATTAGTTGGATCCATAAGAAAAATTGGAAAACTGCTTTTATCCAAAGCTTTTCCAATGACAACCGGAATTTTCCATGAATTTACTGCTTTCATTAAACCAGTAAAACTTCCAAACTCCTTTATCATTACTTCTAATGAATAACCTGAAAAACCATGCATATATGTCTCTGAACCGTAACAGTTATTGGCCTTACAAAAGGCCTTCAATATTATAACATCTTTTTTCTGCGAACTGGATAAAGAAGAATTTATATAATTTGCATGAAGAACAGATAAATCTATGGAGTTTTCTACTGAATTTACGTCAGAAAACCTAAGAACAGGAACAACTTCTATCTTTATTCCGTTAAACCAGCCCTTAAAGTATTTTCTTGTACCGAAGGTAGGAATAAAATCCTTTGGAACTAAAAAAGACAGAGTTTTCATCTCTTCTTCTGAATTGAAAAGTGCGAATATATCTATATCACTTTCATTCTTTATCCATGTCCCTTTAGCGTAGGAGCCGCTAAACCTGAACTCAACATTTACTCCACTGCTGATCGCATTTTTATTTAATATGTTCATCAATTCAGCAGCGCTCTTATCCAACTTAGTTTTATCTTTTTCAGAAGGCACAAACGACGCATAAGCCCTCTCAAATACTTTTTTAAACTTATCCATAGCAATATATCATTTGAAAGGTATTAATAAATTATATAATGGCATAAAGTTATCGCATAATAAAACATTAGAATGGAAAACATATCGGCAAAATTAGAGAAGGCACTAAAGGAAGTTGGATTTACAGATCTCACAGAAATACAAAAAATAGTTATCCCCAAGATAAAGGCGGGCAAAAACATCATATTCAGGGCACCAACTGGATATGGAAAAACGCTTGCAGCATTTTTGCCGTTGCTTGACAAATTGGATTCGGATTCGGAGGGAATACAACTTCTATATATAACTCCATTAAAGTCACTTAACAGGGACATATTCAAAAACATAATAACAATAAGCAACAAAATGGGGATAGAAGTTGATATAAGGCACGGAGACACTACTGCATACGAAAGGGCAAACCAGGCAAGAATGCCGCCACATTGCCTGATAACTACTCCGGAAACGGTTCAATCAATACTTCTCAGCAAAAAACTAGTGGAAAAACTGAAAAACCTGAGGTATGTGATTGTAGATGAAGTACAAAGCCTGATGGAATCCAAAAGAGGAACACAGTTTTCAGTAGGCCTTGAAAGACTTCGCAGGATTTCAAACTTTCAGGTGGTGGGTATAAGCGCAACAATAGCCGATTTTAAGGAAACGCAGGAATATCTTTCAGCGGAGGAAAGCGTTGAATTTTCCGGTGATAAAAAATATGACATTGAAGTTGCTTATCCTAGCTTCAACAGCGAAGATGAGGAGGTAGCTTCAAAGGAGAATGTAAGCAAACTTGTCGCAAACTCGTTAAGATACATAAGTGATGAAATAAAAAACTCAAAATCGACAATAATATTTACAAATACCCGGGAAACGGCTGAACTCTTAGGTTCTAGGTTAAGCAAATTTCTGAAAGATAAGAAGATGGAAGTACACCACAGCTCACTGTCAAAAGAAGTTAGAACAGAGATAGAAAATGCATTTAAAGTAGGTAAAATAGACTTGATGATAGCTACTAGCTCTTTAGAACTTGGAATAGACATAGGAAATGTAGATCTGGTGATACAGTATATGTCTCCAAGACAGGTGGTAAAGCTCATACAAAGAGTAGGAAGATCTAACCACAATCAGATGGGAATAGCAAAGGGGAAGCTTGTTACAATAAATATAGACGATTACTTGGAAAGCAAGGCTATAGACAATTGCAGATTAAAAGGAAAGCTGGAGGTTATTTCACTGCCCACAGGCAGTCTTGACATACTTGCACACCAGATAGTTGGCTTGATAATAGATGGAGTACAAAAGAAAGACGATATATTCCAGATAATAAAAAAAAGTTATGCATACAAAGAACTTAAAAAAGAGAAGTTTGAAGAAGTAATTGATTTTCTTATAAAACATTACATGATAAGATACTATGGAGAAGGGCTCATAAGAACTAGAAAAGGCCTGCTTTTTTACATAAACAACATATCATCAATACCCGACAGAAAGAGCTATATTGTGATAGACAGCCAACTGAACAAAAGAATAGGTGTCTTGGATGAAGAGTTCGTAGCTGAAAATGGAAAGGCAGGAAACAATTTCATAATGCGCGGAGAAAATTGGAAAATAATAAAAGTAGAAGGCCAGAAGATTGAGGTTATAAGAACAACAAGCAACATAGGGGCAATACCTGCATGGGAGGGGGAGCTAATGCCAGTCTATAGGTTCGTTGCGGAGGAAGCCGCTGACCTAAGAGAAAAATACTCGGACAAGTTTTCAGTTTTAAAGGAACAGAAGGAAAATTTTGTGATTCCAAACTCCAAGAGAGTAGTTATAGAGAAGGTTGAGGACTATGTTATAATCCATTCAACTTTTGGGAGCATGACAAATGAAGCCCTTGCAAAAGCAATTACCTCTAAGATAACGGATATAATAGGTGAAAGCGTTGTAAGCAAAATCGATCCTTACAGGATAATGATAAAAACGTTCATTCCTGCGGAAAAAATAAAGGACATGCTTGTAAACTTAAAGGACATTGAAGAAAATATAAAAGAAAGCATAAAAAGAACTTCTTTGTATGAATATAGATTCCTTAACATAGCAAAAAGGTTCGGTGTTATAAACAAGTATGCGGATTTTACAAAGATACGGTTAAGGAGCCTTGTAGAACTTTATGATAACAGTGTGCTTGAGGAAGAAACCTTCAAAGAAATTTTTTCAAGCAAAATAGACGTAAAATCTGCGGAAGATGTGCTTAATAGGATAAAAAAGGGGGAAATAGAGATTTTTGTAAATAAGGGAGAAGCCTCGCCACTTACTTACGAAGGATTAGAAAGCAGCTATGGTGGATCTATAATTAAACCGGAAGAAGCAAAAAAGGTGTTAAGGCAGCTGGTTCTCGAAAGAATAGAGAACACGGAAATATTCATGCAATGTATGAACTGTGGATACAAGATAGGAAGCATGCTGGTAAAAGACACTGAAGGGATAAAATGCCCAAAATGTAAGGCAAGATACATAGGGTTCTACAAAATAAGGCAGAAAGATATTTATGAAAAGGTATTAAAGAAGGCGCTTAAAAACAAGAAATTAAGCAGAGAGGAACGGCTTCTTTTTGAAAGTGTTAAACAGAACGGTGCATTGTACTTAGGGTATGATAAGAAAGCATGCATAGTAAGCTCGGCTTATGGCATAGGCGCAAAGACGGCTAGCAGGATTCTATCTTCGTACAGCAAAAATGAAGACGAGCTTATAGATAAGATAATTGAAGCGGAGAAAAACTACATAGAAACCAAAGAGTTTTGGTCTTGAATCATACAAAAATGTCGTCTACATTGTGATCCTTTCCGTGAGAAACGCAGATTAAATCTGGTTTTAATTCCTTTATTTTATTCACGCTATTTATAAGAGAGATGTAATCCTCAAAAAATGGAGGAGTTTCCAGTCTTTTGTCAGTTCCCTGGAGTAAATCTCCGACTATTGCCGTTTTTGAATCCACAAGGTATATTGATATGGAATCTTTTGTGTGCCCTGGTGTTTCAATTATTTTTGCATTTATACCCATCTCTTTTGGGAATACTCCTTCTTTTAATTTTATATCTGGTTTTACGTACTTTGGTTTCATAAATTTAGCCATTATCGGCAATAAACGCACGAAAAATTTATTTTTAAAGGATTTTGAATTTGATACTGGCATTAAAAGACCTTTAGTGCCATCAACATACGGTATGCCTTGTTCACTTATTCCTAGGTGTGCATTGCTCATCTTCTGCAATGCATAAGCACTTCCAAAATGGTCCATGTGCGAATGCGTCAACAGAATGTATTTTATATCGCTGACAGATTTACCTATACTGTTTATATATGCAATTATTTTCTTCTCACTATTTGGTAAACCCGTATCTACCAATATCAAACCATCTTTAGATTCTATAAGAAAAGCCTTAACATATCCCAGATTTATCTCGTGCAATTGATCATTTATTTTTACTCCTAAAATTTTTTTAGCCATATCTAAATAAAAATTTACGTGAATAAATGTTTATTTATCGGATAAAAGCGCTCAGAAGCTACCCTAATCTTCATTGCAAAGCTCAGCAGGTGTTCATTTCATCATTGCGCCGATTAATTAAGATTTATCCTCGGGATTGTAGTTGAACTATTCGAAGAATTGCCGGATGTGAAAAATACGAGTATGAATGTAGAATTTGAATTTATGGATGAAAGCTTTACATCTGACGGTAGTAAAGGCGTGTTTGAACCCTCTTGAATAAGAAACCAAGAAGTGCCTTCACTTGCATTTGCACACAAGGGCTGTACAAACTGTTTAGAGAACAGGCACTGTATATTTCCATTAGATACATTATATGAGATATTTTGCTGAGTTAGCATACTTTCTGTAAATTCAAGCATATTTGATATATTGTCTGCAGAAAGAGTTGAAACAGGTACTGCAGATGAAAAAGCAATTATATTGTCAGGCACTCCTTGCTGAACTGATATAGGATTACCAAGATAAGAAGAATTTGAAGTCAATACACTAGAGGGAACTACTATATAATAACTTACCGGAGCCGTACTTGATACATGTGGAAAGAAAAAGAAAATAGAGGAAACGAAAGCTATCGCTATGAACAATGCTAATGCCTGCTTTAACCTTACATTTACCATATTATATATTGACTTTATTTGAACCTACCTAATATAAAAGCTTTATTTTATCAAAGCATAGCCTATAAACGCCACTATTAGAATTATTATTAATCCTATCAGGAAAGGAATTGGAGAGAAGGCAATCAAAGCCAAAAGAACCGCAAAAACAAAGAAACCAAACAATGCCCTTGAGTAATTTCTCTTCTTTGAATAAACATAACCATAACCGAATGCAAAGAAAACAAACGCTGCTGCAAACGCAAGTGCACTTATTATTATAAGTGAAAGATAGCTAAAAACGCCAGAATTAACAATTACTGGTGCAAATATAGTTATTAAAACGATTGGAACTGCCGCAGTTATAAGAAGCTTAAGATTTTCATCCCTTTGAAGGAAGGAAGGCATCAAACCATCTTTTGAAACGTCATCTAATGTCCTATTTGAAGCATTGATTAGGGCAAATGCTGTTAGTAACATAACTAATATAGACAATGCGACTACAACGTATTCAACACCCATACCAAATGGGGCTGACAATATGTTTGCAGTGAATATATTGGCGGTAGGAACGCTTGACAATATTGGATAAATTAGATTACCAACTGCAGCCGAGTTTTCCGCCGCGTATACGAAAGTCTGCACTAAGCCGAAAAGTATTATTGCAGTTATTATTATAGCCAGCAGAGCCTTTGCAACATCTGTTCTCTTCTCGCCCTTGTAAACAATTGACGCTCCTTCAAAACCGCCATACATCCATAGTAATATAAGCAGACCAAATAGGAATATTGGCGCGGAAACTGGCAGGACATAAGAAATTTGTACTCCGGCAGGAGCGGCTGTCTTGCTTGAGAAGAAAGCTATTATGCCAAGAATTATAAGCAGTACGATGAAGAATATTTTTAATGTTCCTGCGAAATTTAAAGTTCTCCTTGCTTTATTATAGAACATCAATACCCACATTATAACGAAGACTATATCCACTATAGCTATTGAAGTGAAGGGGCTTAACCCAAAGAAAAGAGAAAGCTCGCCTACGGAAGCTATTCCCGCTGCAGTGATTGTTATTATGAATGAGACCAGGAGAAGAAATGCAAATATAAAGGAATACTCCTTTGTAACTGTGTTTTTAAGAAAATTATAAGGGTCATGGTTGTGAGTTATACTTATATCATATATCAACATTGCAATCAGAAGAGCAAGAAAACCTGCACCAATGACAAGATATATTGAGAATGCCCCCCCATAAACTAACGCAACAAAAAGCGGGATAACCAGCACTCCTAAACCTATTACTCCAGCAAGACCATGCAGGTACAGCTCAAGAAATGAATGCACTTTCTCTTTCTTTTTAACGGTCTTTTTTACGGCTTTGCTTCTACTGACCTTAACCTTCCTTTTTGTTTTTCTCTGCATATTATAATAATAGTTATATGCTATTTAAATCATTTGTATTTGCTTTCCCGTTTACTTGAGTCGGTTAAAAGAACAAATTCCGCATTTTTTCTGAATTCCACCAAATCTTTAGAATTGAGGTAAGTCATTGACGACCTTAACCCGCCCATAAGATTATTTACTATCTTGAGAACGCTGCCTTTGTAAGGTATAAGAGTTTCAGTTCCTTCTGGAGTATAACCTTCAAGGTCTGCTGCTTCTTCTGTTTTTAACGCCTTATCTGAAAAAGCGTTTATTGACGCCATTCCTCTATAGAATTTGTAATTTACGTTCTCTTTTGTTATTACGACTCCTGGGCTTTCATCTGTTCCTGCAAACAAGCCACCGATCATTGCCGCATCTGCGCCTGCGGCAATTGCCTTTGCGAAATCTGCCGATTTGCTAATCCCGCCGTCTGCTATTATATTAACACCATTCCTTGCACATTCAAGTATAGCACTTAGCTGAGGATAACCGACTCCTGCAACTGGTCTTGTTAAACATGCCCCTCCAGGACCTATACCAACCTTTACACAGTCAGCCCCGGCTTTTTTGAGGTTCAAGACCCCTTCTTTGGTGGCAACGTTTCCTGCAACTATGCTTACTCCCAATTTTTTAACTTCCTTTACAACTTTTGCTGTTTTCTCTAAGTAACCGTTTGCTACGTCAACTACTATAAAATCTACATCCGCTTCAACTAGGGACTTTGCCCTTTCCAGATAATCACTTCCTATACCTATGGACCCCCCAACGATTAATCTACCGTTCTTGTCCTTTGATGCCTTTGAATAGCCATCCAACAGCTTTACATCCTTTGAAGTTATCATTCCAGTCAAATTGCCTTCTTTGTCTACTAAAGGCAGCTTCTCTATCTTGTTTTTGTACATCAGTTTCTTTGCGTCATCTAATGAAATTCCTTTATGGGATGTTATAACGTCTTTCGTCATAAGATCGCTTACCTTCTTGTTCATGTCTTCTTCAAATTCAAAGTCTCTTCTTGTTATTATTCCGATAAGCTTTCCTTTTTCCACAACAGGGAAGCTGGTAACTTTCTTTTCATTTACCATCTCTCTTATCTTTCCTATTGTGAAATCCTTGCCTACAACGTAAGGCTTCTCTATTATTATGTTCTGCTCTCGTTTTACCCTTGTTATCTCAAGCACTTCGTTTTCTATTGAATTAAAACGATGTATTATACCAACTCCTCCCACCTTGGCCATAGCTATTGCCATTGCATGCTCTGTAACCGTGTCCATATTTGAGCTTATCAATGGGATGCTTATTTTTATCCTATCAGAAATATAAGTTGTGGTGTCGACCTGCCACCTTGAATTTACAGAAGAAACCTTTGGAACAAGCAGAACATCGTCAAATGTGAACTTGTCTTTAATGAGCTTCATACCAGATATCATTATAGTTTTGCTTAATTATAAAGGTTTACTGTCAATACTAGCATTGCTTAAATATTGAAATTAACTTTTTTACTTTTTTTAAATCCGAAATTGCATTCATTATGTCTAATTGTGTTATGCTGAAATACCTGTGAGCTATTGCATTTCTTATATTAACTAGCCGTTTAAATGCCTTGGATTCGCTTTCATTTATTATATTTCTTTGCTGTAGCAAATCGAACATGTCTGAATATGTCGAAGGGTAACCTAGGGAATTAGAGCTTATAATCTCGTTTGCTAAGTCTATGTATGAATTTACTATTGAGAATATAAGCATTGAAGCGCCATAAAACTCTATATTATGAAGAGATTTCTGACCTTTGATTTTAATGCCTTCTAAATCAATAGAATACTTTTCTATGTCTGATATAACTTTTCCAACCTTTACTTTATCAAATTTCATATTTTATATTGTAAGCTTTTTTATAGTAGAAATCTAGAACATGCCTGTAATCCATAAACTCTGTAAGCGTGTCTGCCCTTATTGAATAAAAAAGATTTCTGTCGGATAAGAATAAAATCTTGCCTTCCTTTAATACCCTAAACCTAACGGCTATTGGCAAATCCGAAAAAAACGACACCTGCACTCTTTCATTTGATTTTGTGTACAAGTTAATCTTATCGTCTTTAGATATTTTATAATCTATAATACAAATATCTATATCACTGATTGGTGTTTGTTTTTTCTTAGCATATGACCCAAAAAGTAAAACGGCCACAACACCTTTTGTTTTTTTTGCTGAATCCAATAATCTATCAATAACACTTTTATCTGCTCTATCCATAAATTATAAAGGTGTAAAACAGATTTAAGCTTATTGCACAATAATAAATAAAAGCATTTATTAACCTTTGATAATTAAATATGATTTATGGGCCGATGGCGCAATTGGCAACGCGCTCCCCTTGCACGGGAGAGACTGTGGGTTCAAATCCCATTCGGTCCACTTTTATTAAAAATAAGCATAATATAAAAAACAAAAAATAAGACGAGCATTTTTTATATAATTGAGTTTTATTATAAGTAATAACTACAAATAAATTAAATTTAATATGGACTACTACGAAAAAGGAGAGGAGAGATTCGGTTTTGTTTCTTCTAGGATTTACTCTTTTGGTTCTTCAAAAGCAATGAAGAGTTTCTATTCTTTTATAGCAAATGATATAAAAAAATACAGGCCAAGAAGAATACTTGACGTCGGAGCGGGCCCTGGGGACCTTTCACTTCTTTTGAGTAAAATTAAAAAAGCGGAGGTATACTGCGTTGATCCATCTCCTTCAATGAAAAGGATAGCCGAGAGAAAAATCATTAAAAATGAAATAAAAAACGTAAAATACGAACTTGGGAGCAGCCGCCACATTTTATTTAGTGAAAAGTTCGATTTGATAGTTACAACGATCTCTTTCCATCACTGGAAAGAAAAGGAAAAAAGTATAAAGTACTTATTAAAAAAACTAAATGCAAGGGGCATTTTTATAATATATGAATTCTGCTACGACAAATTAAACGGCTTTCAAAGGATATCAATTGGAAAACACAGCCTTTCTATAAAAGAAGCTGAAAAATACAGATTCAAAGGATACAAGAAAAACATCGAAGTAATAGGCAAAATCATAAAACTCTCATTTGCAAAGCAGTCTTAAACATATAAATAATAAATTGGTAAATTATAGTTTAGGGTCTGGTAGCTTAGCCCGGTGGAGCGTTCGACTGATAATCGAAAGGTCGGGAGTCCAAATCTCCCCCAGACCATTTTATTTTTTAAGTATGAAAATTCTTTTGGATTATCAAACAATTACAAAGCAGGTAATTTGCTATTTTGCATTGAAAAATGAATAAAAATAAGCTTAAATCGGTTGAAAAATTAATATTGAAATGAATTTTATAGCGATAGAAAAAAATACTGCAAAAAACATCGAAAAGCAGGGGATAGAGATAGTAGAAAGAAAGGGATTGGGACACCCGGATTACCTGGCAGATTCAATAGCAGAAAAATTCTCAGTGAACCTTTCAAAGTACTATATTGAGCATTTCGGCAAGATACTGCACCATAACGTTGACAAATTAGAAGTAATAGGCGGTGAAACCCGGCCTGCATTCAATGGAGGAAAGATAATAAAACCGATAACAATCCTTTTTTCCGGCAGGGCAACTGGGGTTGTAAACAATGAAGCTATTCCATTAAAGGAAATCGCGGAGAACTCTGCAAAGGACTGGATAAAACATAATATACGATTTTTGAATCCAGAACAATTGAGATACCTATTTGAAACAAACAATGGTTCAGTTAATCTTACTGATGCATTTCAAAGGAATGGAAAACCTGGCTCAAATGATACTTCGTTTGCAGTCGGTTATTATCCTTACAGTGTACTTGAAAGCTTGGTATTAAAAACTGAGAACTATCTGAATTCCACTGACTTTAAATCAAAATTTCAGTTTTCTGGTGAAGATATAAAGATAATGGGAGTAAGGCTTAAAAACAAACTAAAAATAACAATAGCCATGGCGATGATAGACCGTTTTATTTCATCCGAACAGGATTATTTCAAGAAGAAGGAGGAAGTGACAGAAGAAGCATTGTCATACATTAAACAGCTGAATGAAAAACTGGAAAATGAGAATGGTATAAAACAAAAAAGGAAGATAGAACTCGCAGTAAACGGGATGGACAAAAAAGGAAGGGGAATAAACGGATGTTACCTTACAGTAACTGGGTTAAGCGCAGAGAGTGGAGATGATGGCGCTGTTGGCAGAGGCAACCGTGTAAATGGATTAATAACCCCGAATAGAACAATGACATTGGAGGCCGCAGCCGGTAAAAACCCTGTAAACCATATAGGAAAGATTTATAGTCTTTTTTCCTTTGATTTAGCAAAGAAGATATATGACAAATTCAGCTTGAAAAGCCAGATAAAGATGGTCGGAAGGATAGGCAACGATTTAAGTAAACCTCTGGCATTTTCCTTGATACTGGAGGAAAAGATCAATAAAGACCAGAAAAAGGACATAATCAATTTTATAAACGAAGAGCTGTCAAGTATAAATGAAATCACAAACAAGATAATAGAAGGAAAGTTTAGCGTTTGCTGATTTTTATGGATGAATTTGAAATACTCAACCTCATAAACTACCTAGAAGGTATAAAGGGAAGACATACAGAACTTGTAACTGTTTACGTACCGGGAGGTTTCAATTTAGATTTAATACGTTCTCAATTAGCGGACGAAAAAAGCACTGCGACAAACATAAAGGACAGGAATAACAGGAAAAATGTAATAGATGCATTGGAAAAGATAATGAATGAGCTTAAGCTTATACGAAGCACTCCTGAAAACGGCTTAGTCATATTCTGCGGGAATACCTCTGAAAGAGAAGGCGAACCTGACATAAAGGTATGGGAGATAGTTCCCCCAGTTAAATCAGACATAAGGCTTTACCGCTGCGACCAGAGATTTATAACTGAACCTTTAAAGCAGATGTACCACCAGGAAAACGCATACGGCTTAATAGTTCTTGACTTAAGGGAAGCGACTTTCGGTATACTGGAAGGATCAAGAATAGACGTTCTCAAGCACATTAAATCTTTGGTACCGGGAAAATTCTCGAAAGGTGGCCAGTCGGCAATGCGTTTCTCTAGGGAAAGAGAAGGATTGATAAGAGATTTCTATAAAGAAATAGCAGATACCGCAAAAGACCTGTTCTTTAACAAAGAACTTAAAGGGATAATAATCGGTGGACCGGGGCCTGCCAAGGACAATTTCATTGAAAGCGGCTATCTTATAACAAACCTTAAAAATCTTATAAAGGGGGTAAGAAGCATAAGTTACACGGATGAAAGCGGACTGCGGGAATTAGTTGAAAAAAGCAAGGATATACTTGCAAATGAAAGAATAACTATTGAAAAGGAATATGTACAGAAACTATTGAGCAGCATAGCCAGAAACGACAACCTTTCAACATATGGGGAAGAAGCGGTAAGAAAGGAGCTTGAAAGCGATAATGTAGATATCCTTTTGATTTCTACAGGATTAGAGGAAAGCAAAAGAAACGAGTTTTACTACCTTGGCAAAGGAAAGAATGTTGACGTTGAACTAATATCAAAGGATTCAAGCGATGGGCAGCAGCTTTTCAACCTAGGAGGAGTGGCTGCATTTCTTAAACGACCATCGAGACAGTGATGCACAAAAGGATTAAATATGTTTAGCTCCAGAAAAACTTATGGACCTGACAATAAACGATAGTAAAAGCATAAAAAGAGCTATAAGTGAAACGCTTTCAAAATACCTTGAACCGGAAGACAAGGAAAGGGTGTATAATTATCTTCTCATGAAAAATGAGAGAACAGGTGACTTAATACATGCATTGAATAGCCTTCTAACAAAAAGCGATTATTCAAGAAAGATAAAAGACATAATAGAAAGGATAAACGACGAGCTTTCATCAAAACTTGCAGTAGAAATAAGCGCAAAGGATATACATTTAAAAGAAGATGAAAATTTTGTATTGTCAGTAAAAATAACAAACAACTTCGATGTACCTTTGGTTTTCGAAATAAAGCTTGAAGACCGGGATAATTTCCTGCCAATAATATATGACAAGATACAGGATTCTTATTTCAATGAATTCTCTGAAGAGAGGATAATAGACAGTGAGGAAACAAAGGAGATAAAATTCAAGATAGGAAGCAACGAAAAGGCAAAAAAAGGGTCTACACTTCTTTTCCTAGTTATAAAATCAAAAGAAATAGAAGGTTTGAACCTAATATCAAGAATAAAGGTAGAAATCGTCTAAGCCTTTTGATTTATAATCTTGTAAAGTCTAGCCTCAAATTTGTTTTCATCTTTTCTGCTTTTTCTTTCGCTTTTTCTTTTCAAAGCCAATTTTTTCCTTAAAAGATTTGCCATATCACATCCTCACCCAATTAACCTCATAGTATGTAACTGAACCTTCATCATCAACTACACCCATGAGGAGTCTTTTCCTTACGCTATGAGCTACTCTGTTCATTGCCGAAAAATTCAGCAGCGTAAGGCTCTCATGCTCGTCAGAGCAGTAAAGTATCCATTCCGCATGTTCTTTGCCCGGAATAGAGCCTTTGTTATACACTCTAAAATCGCCACCATATTTAAATGCTGTCTTTGGTAGATAGCCCATATTTCTAAGGTCAGTGAAAACCAGATACCTTATCCAGAACCTTTTTTGCTTCTTTTTTGCCATTTCCAGTAATTCATGGAACTTTAATTCCTTTCCTTTCTTGTCGTATATTTTAAGCTCTTTTCTTTCATTCAGATAAACTGCCTCTTCTATCGATAATTCCAGCTTTCCATTCACAAATGCCCCAAAACTGCCCTTATTAAAAAGGGTGGAAGCTAAGGCCTGATCACTTACTATGACCTTGCTGCCTACAAAAACTGTTTGTTGTTCTTTGGTTTTTTTCATAGATACTATAAAGAATGGCAGTATATTTATTTATATAAATAGAAACATTTAGCTTGTAAACATGGAAATAAAGGAAGGAGATATATACATTTGCAAGGTCAGAAAACTACTACAACACGGTATAATTGTAAGCATAGGAAACGAGGAAAAAGAAGGATTTATACACATTTCAGAACTAAGCAAAAGGTGGGTAAGAGATGTAAAGGATGTTGCTAAGGAAGGTGATGTGTTAGTATGCAAAGTAATCACCTTGGGCCAATCTCCAGAGTTGTCCATAAAAAGAGTAACAGACAGCGAAAAGAGGGAAGCGTTAAGAGAGTGGTCCATAGAGAATAGGCTTATAAAATTGATTGAAAAATTCTACAAAAAGGACACTAACAAATTGAAAGAGCAGATTATTAAAAAATACGGATCCCTGTTCAATTTCTATGAATCGCTTTCCAAAAACGGAAAAGATGAACTAGAAGACTTAAAGTTGAACAAGGAAATAACTGCTGAACTTCTTGATTTCGTTGAAAAAACCAAAAAGAAAGTAATCATAAAAAACCAGCTTGAGCTAAAAACCTACGAAGAGAACGGTGTTGAAAAGATAAAGGAAGTATTAAATGACTGCGCAAAAATAAAGGGAGTTTCGATAAAATACATAAAAGCGCCTGTTTACATGATGACAATAGATCTTGGTGATACAAAAAAGACTTTGAATGAGAATAAAAAACTACTTGAACTTATCAGCAAAAAAAGCAAGGCATCAAACATTGAGTTCAAATACACGGAAATAAGGCAGTAAACATGGAGAGGATTAGGTTCTGCGTGAATTGCGGTAGATATACTCTTAAGAAGACTTGCCCGGAATGCGGCAAGGAAACTGAAATAAACGCTCCTCAGAAATACTCAAAGGATGAAACTGTTGCTTACTACAGAAGAAAAATAAAAAAGGAGTCATTGGATAGACATGAAAGTAACTAATGTAAAATCCGTTTATTACGAAATAGTAAAACACAAAAACGAAATTAAAAAGATAGTTGACTACGTCAAGAAAGGTGATATAAACGGATTTACACCGCCATCTGCGCTTGTCGGAGAATACAACTATCCAAATGTCTCTGTAGGAGTAATTTTCACAGAAGACAATAAAGCACAGATATATGATGCACCAAAATTATGGGCTGCTAATAACTTTAAAGTAGAGGATGTTTTTTCACTTAGAACAAAACTTATAAACGCGTCAAAAAACTTCAATGTAAACAATATTGATTTAGAGGAATTAGAAAGGATAAGACTTGCAGTGATATCTTCAAATGAACTTAACGTAGATCTAAAAGTATCCAGTGTAAATCTCCCGAAGATAGACAACAAAGACTTTTATCAACATGGAATAAAAACAAAGCTGGAGAAATTCAAAATAAACGACAATTTCAAGATAGACCAGAGAATAGAAAAAATCTACTATGATAAAGACATGAAAGCGCAGGAGGGGATAAAATTCCTTTACAATTCAAAAATAGATGAAAACAAGATAAGCAAGATACTGAGTGTAGGTGCAATGGGCGTAAAAAGAAAACTTGTCCCAACAAAATGGTCTATAACTGCAGTTGATGATTCCCTTGGAAAAGAGGAAATTGAAAAGATTAAAGAATTCAAAAAAGGAGAGGATTACAGGATACAAACAGGGCAGTTCCTTGGAAACCGCTTTACATTCATGTTCCTAAAAGGCCCGTGGTCATTTGAGCTTCTTGAAACCTGGAACAGGGATGCAAACAACGTTTTAATGGGTAGCGGAGACTATGAATTTTACAATGGAAGAAAGGAATATGTGAAGAACACCGCGGGAGCATACTATGCCATAAGGCTTGCGGTTCTTGAGAAACTTCTACAGTTAAAAGAGCAGTATTCCGTACTTGTCATAAGAGAAATATTGCCGGAGTACTTTGTTCCTCTAGGTGTTTGGGTTGTAAGGGAAGGCGCGAGAAAAGCATTAGAAGGAGAAAGCATTTCCGCTGCAGACATGCAAACTGCTTTAATGATTGCTAAATCCAAGATTCTGTTCCCTGCAAATCTGGAGAGAAGAAGCAAACTCATAACTATGCTTAAAACACAGACTACTTTAATTTAGGCTATTAGCTTAAAATGAATAAGTATCCTGTTTAAGGTTATAGAAGTTATGAATGTTATTATAAGATAAGCCCAGTACCAATTAAGCTCATTCCCAATTAATGGTAAGCTGAATGGAAGCTTTGTAATTATAAATGTATCTGGTATAAACTCCACCTTTGACGAATTAAGATTAATCGTCTGAACCTTTGATTTGCCAACTAATGAAAATGAATTATTGTATACCTTGCCATTTGTTGAAAGAAAAAGAGTACATGTACCACTTTTTGTTATATTTGCAGTCATTTTAAGCGACGTGTCATTTGAGAATATTGAAACATTGTTGTGGCCGTTGAACGTTATACAATTATTCGCAGAGAAAAGTGTTCCGTTTATGTTACCGGAGAATGTTGCAGCGATTGGTGAACCAATAGCTACTGGGACATAACTAAAGTACGAAGACATTAAAAGGAAGACTATTAAGAAGGGAACAAAGGTTATGAACGTTGGCTTCATTGACTGCTTCATTATCTTCGAATTTTCAGCCATCAACTCACTGTAAGTAGGCTTGAATTCCGGGTGATCGGGCTTCATCCCTTTCATTTTCTGCTGTAATTCCTTTATCCTTGCCTTGCTGGTTCTAACCATCTCATGATCTACTATGAAAAGATATGCTATTTGACCAGAAGCTCCTACAGCTATCGAAATCAATATTACAGCGATAACGTCTATATTCATATTCTTTAATCTATTTTCTTATAGTAAATAAACTTATCTTCACTCCATTGTATTCCCAACGAGCTTGTCTTTTATAGGTTTGAATTCATCTCCGTTGTCCTGCTGCAATGAGAAGTAGAACTGGTAGATTATCATTACGATAAGAAGTATTCCTATACCCTCTGTCAATGTGTTTAGAAAAGCCGCAAGGGCCGCAACCAAACCAGTAAGTGCTCCGCCCAGTATAGCCAGCGGGATTATGTACCTCTTAAATATATCTACGAGTACTCTTTCGTCCCTTCTAAAACCTGGCATTGACAAACCTGATTCCATAAGCTGTTTTACCACGGACCTTGGATCCTGTCCACCCAAATACATCCATACATAAGAAAAAGCAGCAGCTCCTACCACAAGTATAACTGTGTAAATAATCATCGATTCTATCTCCAATGCTGTTATCCCAGTAGTCACTGCACTTGTATAAAGCTGCTGTATAGTTGGAGGTGAAAGATAAGCAGCCAAACCACCAGTTGCAACCTCCTGTGTACCAAATGCTGTAGATTCAGTAGTAAACGTTCCCAATATGTTTATACCGGCATGCGATAAAGTAAGACCGAAAAACTGCACACCTGCCACCATCGAAACTATCAACACAATCGGTATTATGCTTGTATAAAACAGAGAAACTGGCCATCTTATAGAATAACCTCTCAACCTTCCAAAAGAAAGGGGAAGCTCCACCTTTATTGATTGAAGCCAGATAGCAACTGCAAACAAAGCAACCGTAGATATAACTGTTATTATAGGAAACACTGCATTCAATGGTATCCCTGCAATAAATGCCTCTATTATTGAAGGTATCGCGCCTATCGGAGTTATAAATGGATTAAATGCTGTATTTATCAATTGTAGCGATATACCTGCAAGTATGAAAAGACTTATACCTGAGCCTATACCCCACTTACTTACAACCTCATCCATGAAAAGAAGGATTACACCCGCTACAAAAAGCTGGATAAACATCACCACGGGGAAGAATAACCCTGGCCCTGCAGGAGTAAGCGCTCCGCTGAATACATAAACCCCGTTTTCTATTGCTATGAAGGCAAATGCAGCGAGTTTTTGTATTCCCTGAAAAGTAACTCTGCCTTCCTTTGTTGCTGTATCTATATTTATTATCTTTGTTCCTTGAAGCATCTGTATTATAATGCTGGCACTCACTATCGGGCCTATACCCAGAGAAAGTAATGAACCAAAGTGTGAAGCTATAAGGACTTGAAGTATCTCAAAATTAAGACTATATGACTTACTTATACCAAACAAAGGAACAAAGGACATTACTATAAAGAGAACGACTATAACGAAGGTCCACTCCATCTTTGTCTTCAAATCTAGCTTTTTTTCTGGAACTGTTACAGCAGGTAAATTCGAAATGAATTTCTTCAACTTCTCATTCATAGATCTCGCCGCCGTTGGCTAATATATCATCCTTAGCCTTTACGGAGGCCTTTCCATACACAGCCAACTTAAATTTTTCATTCCTAAATTTACCGCATACTTTAGAATAGCCTAGATCCTTAAGCTTTATTTCATACCTGTCATTGTCCATCTTTATTTTTCCTTTATTTTTAAGCGATTCTATTAAGCTGCCAACATCTTTTAGGTTCAAAGGCACCTTTTTCACGCTTGAATAACTATAAGTATGGGTATTTGCACGGAAAGAAATCATTTTTTGCTGCCCTCTCTTCCCCCCTCCAGCTTTACCAACTCCTCCTCTGTTTCCAGCATGCCTAGTTCTTTTACCGGATCCTCTTCCAGCCGTGGAGCTTCCTCTCAAATGCTTTCTTTTCATATCATCCTGTCTAAAAGTTCATTTATTTTATCTCCTCTGTAACCGAATGCACCTTTCAGGGAGAATGGCGCTTTTTTGCCCTTTCTTTCAAAGCCTTTTATAGGCGGATGCAAATTAAATAGATTTTTAACGCCTAAATCTGTTATCTTTTTCTCTCCTTTTAGAAAAGACTCTGAAAAGGAGTTTATATCCTGTTCCTTTGCCTCTATCTTCTTTTTGTTGCTTATCCTTCCCCTCTTTAAAAGTAATTTAGACAGTGTCTTTGAATCTATCTCACCGTAAGTCACGACGCTGTCTATTATGTTGAGTATTCCTTTATTACGTGGAGAATTGTCAAGTATAACACATGAATAAAGCTTTTTCAACCCAAAGACCCTCAATCCCTCCTTTATGGCCTTGTTTTTCCCTATATCCGTTCTTATCTTTATGACTGCAATTTTTTCCATTTTATCCCTTTATTCCCAAGTTTTCCTTTTCCTTGTTGAAAAATCTATAATAATTAAGTGATTTTAATGCCTCGAAAGTCGCATAGCCTATATTTATTCTTGTATTTGTCTGGCCGTTTACTTTAGACCAAACATCCTTTATTCCTGCAAGCCTCATTATGGTTTTTATGTCATCCATAACGCAAAAGCTTATCCCCTTCGGAGCAGGCAAAAGTGTTACAACTACAGAACCACATTTTCCAGAAACCTTGAACGGAATTGAATGGCTGCCATGACATGCGCACTCCCAGCTGCCGCATCCCCTAAGTATACTGATTATATTTAACTTAGCATTCTTAAGTGCCTTTTCTTTTGCAATCACTGATTCCAGCCCTCTGCCTTTTCCTATGCCTATATGGCCATTTCCATCGCCTACTACAGCCATTGCAGAAAAGTGTTGTCTCTTTGCCTTCGCAGTTACTTTCTGTGTGTTTCTTATTATTCTTCTCTTTCCTCCTCCAAGCTTACCCTTTGACTGACCAACATAAAGAAAATCTACTTGAAGATTAGGTATAAGAAAATCAACTATCTGCGGCTCAAGGATCTTAAGGTGCTTTCCCAGTATTTCATCTATGTCCTTTATCTCACCGCTCTTAACTGCCTTTCCAAGCTCTGTTTTGAATTCATATGTTTTTCCAGCGTATTCTGAGCTTGTAGCTGCTTCTCTGCTCTCAACTACCGTTTCATTCACAGCTTCTTCATTTTCCATTCTTTATATTCTCCAGTGTTTTATTAAACTCTTCCTTTATATTTTTAATTTTATCTCCGACAGCGGAAAACTGGTTTCCGTTTCTATTATCATAATAGCCTGAAATGTGTTCTCCGTATAAACGTTTTTCATCGATTTTTATGTCATCCGAATGAACATCTACCCCAAAATCATGCAGGCCTTTCATTACGTAATATATGAAGCTATTTTTCTTTAAAGTCCTGTTCCCCTTATCGAGGATTGCTTCCTTTACATTTGACTTTTTACCCAACAAATAACCTATTAAATATGAAGCTGATGAATTTTTACCGCTGAAGTTCCAACCAAATTTCTTTAGATCGTTTCCTCTTACCATTGCTATTGTTTTGTCTCCTTCTTCACCGTACTGTACAATATGAGCTATGACTGCTTTATCTGTCTTTCTTACTACTACTCTTGGTATGCCGGATTTAAGCAACTCAAGCCTTTTTCTATAATTAGTCCGTTTCGTGTTTTTCATGTTAAGCCTTCTTCATTCCCTCGATGTAATTCCTCATGTGGTTAACACTGTGGAATGAATTTCCTTTTATCTTTCTGTAAAGCTGCCTGAATTCTTTCTGGTCTATCTTTCCCTGCTTCCTTTGCTTGAAAAGCTCGTTTCTAAGCGCTCTAACCTTGTCTATCCATTCGAAGGCCATCCTTGCAGACTTCTCCCCTCTTCTGCTGCCTATTCCCTTTCTGTGTCCTCTTCTCTTCTTTTCATGAAGAACTCTTGCCCTTGCTCTGGACTGCCCTTTTAGTTCCTTCTTCTTTATGATACCTTTTGATATAAGGCCTTCTATGTCTGCCCTAGTTATCGCTTCCTTTATGTCCTTAAACTTTGATGGATCCAGCCAAACTCTGCTTTCTCCAACGCCTAAAACATTACTGGCTATTCTTCTTTGTGTCTTCAGTTTCCCCTGCATAATTTATCACCATTATCTTCTTTTCCTTGCATTTCTCATATATTAATTTTCTCTTTAATGCCCCAACTGCTTTTCCGATTACAGCGATGTTTGCCTCATTTAACTTTTCAACGTCTTTTAAGTTGAATACCCTTACAGGTATTTTGCCGGCTATCTTCCCTCTCTTTGAAGCAGGAGACATGAAACCCTTTGAAGGCATTTTTTTATGTCCTTTCTTGCCTACCTTTGTCTTGTTTTTCTTGCCGGTCGGCTTTCTCCAAGAGTTTCCAACTCTTTTAAGCTTCTTAGCATCGTGTTTTGTGAATTCCATAATCAAGGTTTTTTAGTTATAAAGATTCCGTCCTTAAAGACCCTCCTGTCTTTGTTTTTGATCTGTATTTTAGACTCTATTGTACCGGCCAACTGTCCTACTTTGTATTTGTCTATTCCGGATATGACTATTTTATTACCTTTCACTTCTGCCTTTAATCCTTCCGGTATCTGTATTTCTCTTGGCTTCCTTTCTCCCACAAAATTCTCTACTAGTATTTTGTTTCCATTAAGCTTTAAAGAAGCTGGAAAGTGCATGTAAACAAGCTCTAGTTCTGCTGTGTATTTTTCGCTTACGCCTTTTATCATATTCCTAACGTTTGCTGCCAATGTACCTGCAATTGACTTCTGAAACTTATTGTCCTTTTCTGCTTCAATAAGAAGAACATTATCCTTCTTTTCAACTTTCAGAAAAGGATGTACTATCTCAGTGTGCAGTTCCCCTTCCTTTCCCTTAACAGTTATTTTGTTCCCGTTAAGCTCCACATTCGAGCCTGCAAGATCAACCTTAAATTTAGTAGACATAAGCTAAAAGACTTCCCCCTATCATTAGTTGTTTTGCCTCTTCATTTGTAATCACTCCTTTATTTGTAGACAAAAGTATTAAACCAAAACCCAAAGCAGGCAAATACCTCTTTTCATATTTTACAATGTCGCCTGCCTTTATTGGTATTCTAGGCCTGATGGCTTTGCACTCATTTAAATGCTCGTTTATATCTATTTTTACAAACCCACCTCTTACATCGTTTATTATCTCGTAATTGTCAATATATCCTGCCTTTTTGATAAGCTCCAGAAGGTTGATTAAAAGCTTGCTGTTTGGGCTTACCACGCAAGATTTCTTACCAACTTTTCTTGCAACGTTTATAGTATTAAATATAGTCGAAAGGGAATCCACCATAATTATGCCTCCTTTCCGTATTTTTTGAATCCGAGATCCGGAGCGACCTCTCTGAAGCACTGTCTGCAGTAGTTAAGGCCATGTATCTTTATGTGGCCTTCTGCCCTGTTGCATCTTATGCATAGGTGCGCACGTCTGTCATGCGGTTGCATCTTATGCTTGTTGAATTTGATAAATCTGGCTCTCTTTGCGGGATTGGTTGAATGCACCTTCAATATTTTTTCGAATTGAGTTTCCATGATTCCTTAAATAACCTTCACATTGTATTTATTCTTTATGAATTCCACTGCCTCTTCTTTTTTGATTAGATGTGACTTGCCTATGTTTGATTTGTTCCTCTTTCTAGTTATACCGAATCCTCTTCTAGACAAAGTTACATTGACTGAAAGGCCGACTATACCAATTGTATAATCGTACTTTGCTCCAGGTATGTGTATGTATTCCTTTATTCCAAAAGATAGATTGCCTTTTTCATCAAAATTTGATTCTTTTACTGAATTTTCCATTGCGGTAAACATCCTTTTTAATACTTCTTCTGCAGCCTGCTTTCTCAACGTTGTCTTTACACCTATTTCAAGGCCCGGCCTTAACCCCCATTCAGGTATCCTTTTTTTGGTCTCTGTCTTAACCACCTTTGAACCAGAGATCTGCTCAAGCAGGCTCTTTATCTTTTCAAGCCTTTCTCCAGGCTCGCCCACGCCTATGTTCAACGTGACCTTCTCAACAAAAATCTCCCTCATTTTATTTTCCATATTACAATGCCATGCAGGATTTAATGGATGAAACAAATTCACCGTCCTTTCCTGAAACCAAAACGGAATAGCCGTCAATTTCCTTTATCTTTCCTTTTCTTCCAGCGTTTTTACCGTTGAAAACTATTACTTCTCTTCCTTGCTCAAAAGGTATTTTGTCCTTTATTTTACCCGTGGAGAAATCCAGTATTACAGAATCATTTATCTGCACGTCCGTTTTTTCAGACACAATGTTCCTTGCGTCGCTTGTAAAAAGTATATCCTTTGAACCTTTTCCCTTGTGCTTCGACATTACCTTTACTTTTTTACTGTCTACATTTCCGTCTTGTTTTACTGAGATTATCTTTCCCTTTTCGTTCAGCCACACCAAAAAATAATCATCTTTGACGCTTACAACATCGGAGAAACCGACAACGTACTTTTCTTCCTTTATCTTTTTCCCGTCAACCGAAACCAAACCTGCTTTTATAAGGTACCTGGCTTCTCTTGCATTTCCCGCTATGTTAACTACATCTCTTAAAAAGCCCAATAATGAAACGCCCTCTTTGTTACTGTGTTTTCCGGGTAAAGGCTTGATATAATATTTATATTTCTTCCTAGGTATAACTAAAGAATTAGTAACTGCACTTCTCTTAAAATGTTTCGACTCACCGTGTCTTGCCATAAGATTCTATCTTTTCTAACCTCCTTGCATCGGACAGATTAAGATCTGTAATTATTAAAGCCGATGGCCTGATCTTAAAAGGAACCTTGTTTCCTTTTTTCGTTACGTTCTTAGCTGAATCAACACTTACTTTTAACTGTTTCGTGTAAACTTTGTCTATCTTTCCTTCCTTCCCCTTAAACTTTCCTCTTGCGATAAGCACAGTATCTCCTTTTTTCAACAGCACATTCCTTGTCTTGTATTTTGCTCTTAGTTCCTTCGATAAGTGGGCAGAAAGCATCTTTCTTTTTATGTGTAACGGAGCATTTGTCCTATATTTCCTCTGTTTCTTTGGAGAGGTACTCGAAACCCAATGTCTGCTAAAGTTATTTTTCATACAATCTTTGACGCTATTTTAGTTATGTTTGGGAAACGTATAGAGATTTCCCTGGCTATTGGCCCCCTTATAATCGTACCCTGGGGTTCATACTTGTCTATGTCCTTGACTATTGCGCATGCATTATCTTCAAATGAAACCCTTGTGCCATCATGTCTTCTGTACTCTTTTCTTTGTCTTACGACTACTGCTGGGAACTTCTTGTGTACAGTATCGGGTGAACCTTTCTTTACAACGACAAATATTGTATCTCCTACTCCGCACTTCGGCTGCCTATCCTTTACACCATGATAATTTCTTATGTTTACCACTTTTACTATCTTTGCTCCAGAATTGTCAGCTACCATTATCCAGCTTCCCACGTTTATTGACTTAGAAATCTTTGCTCTTATGGCCTTTAAACCAGCTCCCTTCCTTCCTGTTCCCATATTACTGCAATTTCCTCACAACTACAAATCTTTTCCACCTGCTTATTGGTCTTGTTTCGTATATCACTACCTTATCATTTAATTTTGCCGATATGCATTCTGGGTTATGGGCAAGAACCCTGCTTCTTATTTTTACATATCTATCGTATTTTCCCAGTCTTCTGAAAACCGTCCAGCTTACTGCAACTGTTTTATCGGCTTTTGCCGAAGTAACTACTCCTTCAAACCTTCTGCCATGAACCTTTAATTGTCCATGATAAGGACAATGTATGTCATTGCAGCTATTCTCTGGTTTTTTCAAATCTTCATAAAGCATATTCCCATGGCCTCATACTGATATCATTTCCACTCACTTTTATTTCTTTTTTATTCATATGTACTATAAATCTGTTTCCATCCTTTATAACTCTTTTTATGCCACTTTCTGTTTCGAGCAGCAAAGTGCTTTTCGTTTCATCTATAACCTTTCCTTCCAAATCCTTTCCCATTACTTTCAATTTAAACCCTATCAGCATTAGCTATCTTAGAATATTTAAATTTAAAAATGTTTTCAGACAGCAAAACAAATCAGATTAAACCGAGCTGCGTGGCAATATCCATTGCCTGGAATTCAGGCTTTAGCTTTACTATAGCCACCTTTCTGGAATCCATTCTATTTATTATGTTTATGCTCTCTACTTTTGCTTTAAGCAGAGATTCCACCTCTTTCTTTATTAATATCTTGTTCGAATCCTTTGATACTATAAAAGAAAGCTTGTTCTCCATCTGCATCAATCTTGTTGACTTCTCGCCGCTCAAAACACTTATTATATATTTTAGATTTTCTTCCATGTTTACCTGAGATTTTCAACTGCCCCCTTTGTCCATATTATCAACCTGCCAGGCTTGCCCGCCTGTGAAACATCAGTCATTGAAAGGGAGGAAGGGTTTGTAACTTTTATGTTAAGGTTTGAAAATGCGCTTGAAACTTTTTCATTATCTTTCACAACAAGAACTATACCTAGCTTCTTCTTGTACTTTCTACCCCTTAATTTTCCTTTTCCACTTCTTATAGTTTTCTTCATTATTCTTTCAAGTTCAGCATTTAAACCAATGGAAGAAAACAGATTTTTGGCTTCCTTTGTCTTTTTTACCATTACTGCAGAATCCTCTATAACTATTGGTAGTTCCTTTATGCCGTTAATAGCATGAAACATGGAAACCCTTTTTATATCGGCTGATGCTGCTATCCCCATCTTAATCGCAAGTTTCCTTTCCTTCTTGTTTATTTCCTTTACAAGCTTTTTCTCAGCTTGTGGAGGATGAGCTTCCCTTCCGCCCACGGTATTTGGAGCAACTGCCCCCATGTAACTAAAATTCGTTCCTACTCTGGAAAGAGTTTTCCTTGGAGTCCTGTCTAATCCTCGTCCATAGCTTGTCTTGAAAGACCTTCGCCTTTTTGTAAGTTCTGCCACCTTTCTTTTACCAGCCATAGGGTCAGTGTACTTAAGCTGGAACTTTTCGGACTGCTCTGCAAGAAATGCCTTTTTAAAAGTAGAATAGTTAAATTTTGTGTTGAATACTTCTGGTAATTGAATCTCACCATTTTCCTTACCATCAGACGAAAATACTTTTACCATATCACTTCAACAATGTTATTTTTACCGGCTCGGCCTTTCTTGTAGGCCTTATTGCTTTTCTCATTATAATCAATCTGCTTGCACTCCCAGGTACAGAACCTTTTAAGACAATTGCGCTTCCCTTTATGTTGCCATAATTCTTATAGCCGCTTGGGATGTTTACCTCCTGCGGATCTTTTACAACCTTGAAAACGAACTTGTTGTACTCTACTCTTGAATTAAAACCAAGCCTACCATGCTGTGGAACCGTGTACTGAACCTTTGCCATTGTCTCTGCGCCTAGGTTACCGGCTTTTCTTCTTGACTTACTGGCATGCACAGGGTATATCTTTACACCATAACGCTTCACGGAACCCTGGAAACCCTTGCCTTTTGTTATTGCACCAACATCAACGAAATTACCATCTTTTATAACCGAAGAAACTTCTATTGACTTGCTTAAAAAATTCTTTGCAGTCTCTAGTTTATCATCAAATTTACCGCCTACTGCCAATTCAAATATTTCTGGTTTCTTCTTGAGACCTATTGACCAAGGCTGTGTAGCCACCAATAAACGAAGATCATTTGCTTTTCCTTTAAAATCGTCTATGCTTTTATTGTTCTCCTTGAATTTTACCTTTCTCTGAACGTATTTGTTTATACCTGTTCCCCAGCTTTCTCCCACAGTTATTCCGTTATTGTAGAACCTTACCGCACAAACCAGCAAAGGAGGGCATTCAAGTATGGTTGCGTTCGTCATTACCTCCATCTTAAACGTCGGTGAGTTTTTATCAGAATCAATGTAAACAAGCTGCAGCATCCCTGCCTTATAGCCTGCAAAACCACCTATCTCACCCTTCTCTAAGTCCTTGAAATTGTTGACCGTGTTGTAAGGCCGTTTGCTCTTCTTTATAGGGTAATACTGCAGACTTCCCCTTCTTGGAGTGCTCTTCTTCGTTATTTGATGTCCCATAATCTAATTGCAATTGTTTTATTTACTGATATAGATTTTTTACGTTTAAATAGGTTAACATTTGAGATTATGTTTCACTTAACATATAAATTCTTTCAATTTTGCATTTATAACGTATTTTTTATCCAAAAATGATAGCATTTAAAAGCTTATTATCCTTATATTTTCCGTCGAGTTTTCGCTCAAGGACAAACCTGAAATGACTATCGCCTTTTTTATACCATGCTCTTTAGCTATATTAAAAAGATTGGCTTCCGCTTTTTCGAGGCTTTTTACAAGTATTCCTTTAACATTTTTGCTGAAGAACAACTTAGAAAATGTTGTTTTGCTGGTTGTAATTGCAGATATATCCAATTGAATATGGTGCCTTGAAAGCCTGAATGCGCTTCTTCCCGATGGAGTAAATGTTATTATTTTATCTATTTTGGTGTTTATGACGAGATCTATCGCTGAATTTAATATGGCATCATGTATATCTGTTATCTTGTATCTTTTTACAATACCCGAATAGTGATATTTCTCTATTATTCGTTTTAACATCGACAGCGCCTTTAAAGGATAAACTCCTATAGCAGTTTCTTCCGAAAGCATGACCGCATCCGTTCCTTCATCTATTGCAGTAAAAACATCATCTGCCTCGGCCCTAGTGGGCATTACATTGTTTGTCATAGATTCAAGCATCTGTGTAGCTGTTATAACTGGCTTGCTGTTTTCATTGCATAAAGATAAGAGCTTTTTTTGGACCTCTGGCAAATCCGCAATATCTATGTTTAGGCCGAGATCTCCCCTAGCAACCATTATAACATCTGCTACCTTTACAATCTCGTTAAAGTGTTTCACTGCTTCTATCCTTTCTATCTTTGCTATCAACACGCTTTTTTCTCCAGCTATCTTTCTAGCATTCTCTATGTCCTTTGCGCTTGATATAAAAGACAAAGCAAATGTGTTTATCCCAAGACTTAAGCCGAATTTTATACCCTCCTCGTCTTTCTTTGTTGGATATTTTCCAGGATAAGAAATACCTTTGAAATTTATGCTCTGCTCATTGAGAAGAACGCCATTATTCAAGGCCTTTGCAACCAAAAGGCCCATCTCCTTTCTTATTGGCTTGAACTCTATTTTGCCATCAGACAAAAGAAGCTTGCTTTTCAGGTTAATCATCTTTATTATTTCCTCTGAAACCTGTATCTGTCCGTTCTTGCCTAAAGTGTATTCCGTTCCTTCTTTTATTTCTATCTTGTCTCCGTGTACCTTGCCAGTTCTCAATTTTGGCCCAGGAAGATCGAAAAACATGAGAACACTTCTTTTTGTTTCTTGCTCTGCTTTCCTTACGTTTGCAACTACTCTTGTAAAATACTCCTTATCCCCATGAGAAAGATTAAACCTAAATATGTCCGCCCCCTTAATTATCATTTTTTTAAGCATTTCATAGCTGTCGCAGGCCGGTCCTACGGTAACTACTGTTTTAATCTTGCTTGCCATAGCTATATTAAAAACTGCAAGAATTTATACATTAGCTTGGCTGACCGTTTAATGGCCCAACGGTTTCAAAAGGCATAACACCATTTGGAGGGTAAGCTCTTATTAAGATCCAATAGTATCTGGCAGTATGCGAAGCTCCTCCAGAGGTATCACCAACATAAACTGTGGATCCGGAAGGAGAGACGGAATAACTAGCTGACAGTACAGTTGATAATGTACCAGTATATGGATACTGGAATATTGATGAGGAAGATGAAGCTATTTGCAGAGTCTGTGAACTTGGCAGGACAGTAAACCTGTAGAATATATAATCATCGTTAGGTATGCTACTGGAAGAAGAGGTCGTTGCAGAATCATCGTATTCTATGAATGAACTTGTGCAGTAAGGGTCTGAAGAGAATGCCACCCCAGTGCTAGCAGGTTGGCCGCTTCCACCGCAACCTATAAAGCCTTGGCCGGCTTCCTGTGGATCTGAACTGGACAATAAACCCAATATCTGTTGATCCGCTGGCTTTGAGCTTTCTGGTGCCCCATAGTAAGCGCTTGTCTCCATTATTAATCCGTTGGAAATGGATGACGGGCCAGAGGTCCATTCAAGATATGAAGACGAACTCCCTTGATTAGATAAAGTAGTTACATAACCCGGAGAAGAGGCACTTCCTGCAGTATAAGAAGGTGTTACTGTGCTGTTTATAGTTGAATAAGAAGATGATTCTATTATCGAAGGCCCCTCAAAGTTTGCGTAAAAATCAAATACATTTGGACCATCATTGTATTGCCCATATACTGGAGAAAGTTGTGATGCTTCTCCATCATTAGTGTTGTTAAATAATGTTATGTTTGGTAATGCAAAGCCCATGAATGCAATGTAAGATTCCCTTGGTTGGATGCTGCCCAATTTTAGCCAATAATCAGTTGAAGTACTAGCTGCTGAAACACCATTAAACTGAATATTG
>JAKAAG010000003.1:0-15497 GCA_021797085.1 Nanobdellota archaeon | reverse complement strand
ATTACTAAGAGTTTTGTTCTCAAAACTGTTGTAAGCGAAGGAGTTTATTGAGATGTTCTGCTGGAAAACATCTGAAGTTGAAGATGATTGAAGATTAGTTATAGATATAGGAACGAAATTCTTAACATTTTTAGGCACATTTGCTACTGCTTCCCAGTATGTTTGATTGGCAAGATTGGATTGGTTTGAAAAAACTGTTATGTTATATAAACCTGCCGACAGTGGTTTTTGGTATGACAAACTTGCGGATCCTAATGGAACTACTACAGAACCGTTTATCATCAGACCTATATGGCTAGCTTGTATACCGAAAGCAGTTATATTTGTTACATCACCGTAAGCTATACCATTATTTCCATCCCTCACACCATTTACAAACACAGTAATCTGAGGCTGAACAGGGCCAAAAGTAACTGAAGGCATAACCCCATCTGGAGGGTAGGCACGTATACGTATCCATTGATACTGCTGATCAAATGAACTTCCACCCCCTGTGTTATAAACCCCCAAATTAATATAAAGTGGAGCTGAAGGATTGTCTGAAGTGGTTGAAGAAGCGTCCCCATAATTAACAGAGGTGGTTATACCGCTGCTTGAAGATAATGAAACTGAGTAGATGTTCCAATTTGAGTTAGACGGTATGGAGTTAAGGTAGCTATAAGCACCATTAAGTACTGTTTCAGATTGTATTATGTCTGGTACACCATTCTTGCCGGCAGACCACCCTGCTATCGTATCTCCCGAACTTCCGCCATTATCCCAATTAGGTTCCCCATTGTTTACAGTTGAGATTCCCATTAGGCCTCTTTCATTTATTGTGGCCCCACTATTTTGATTGATGTAGCCCTCTAATATTTCATTGTTATTGAATACTTGGGAGGTAGTGGCGACATATGTTGAGCCGCTTGAACTTCCGTCCCCACTTATGGTAAGTCCATTGTCCACAGTAATTGTTGAACCGGAGACTGCCCCGGATGTCCATCCGCTTGGCAGGCTTGTTCCTGCGAAATTCTCATAGTAATTAAACACATTTGCGCCATCATCATATTCTGCATATGTTGAGGAGAGCTGGGGAGCTTCACCATCATTAGTGTTGTTAAACAAATTTGATGACTTTGAAGCAAAACCCATGTAAACGGTTATTGATGAACTTGCAGGTATGCCACTTAACCTAAGCCAGTAAACACTGCTTGTAGCAGTATTTGAATTTCCAGATTCTAGCCATGAATCTATTATTGTTCCATTTGGATAGAAGAACTCTACGTTCTGCAAGTTCGAAGCCTCATACTGCTGATAATTAGCAGAGTCAACAACTACTTCCTGTTGAAACGGAGATGATGTTGCGGTTGATTGGCTATTTTTTATAGTTAATGGAATGAAATTCAAAACGTTCTTTGGAATTATAAGAAGTTGCTGGGGGAGAAAACATGATGGACTCATTATGTTTAATGCCTGAACATATATTTCAGCGGTTGAACTTGGAGAAAACTGACCGCCATTGCTTGGAGTTATACTCCCGGAATAATAACCAGATAATGTGCTTTCATTCTGCTCGGCTATTATTTTGTTATGATTGTAGATTATGATGGTAAAGTTTACATCGCCTACTAAATTACCCTTTGTATCCAAGAAAGAAACGTTGTAGAAAACACTTGATGGATTATAAGTATAAGAAGTTGAAATGTACGATATCGGCAGATTCATAGATATTTGTGCCTCAGGTTTGCCATTATCCTTTACAAGGGTTACTTTACCATCATAAGTACCAGAACTTATTGGCAGCTCACCAGTAGTATAAAGCGATAAAGATTGCGATGCCTCTTCGCCACCAAATGACAAAGAAATAGAAGTATTACATATTGAGGATACAAGATTCAAACCAGGAGAAGAAAAACTAAACTCCTGTGATGAACCTATTCCTTCACCGGACAAAGAGTTTACAGCATTTGCTATGCTTGTAGCTGCTAATTGAAGATCTTGTGCTGTACCGGCAGAATTATATCCAACTTGATAATATAAAGCATAAGATATGGCTGCTGCTAAAATAAATATTGCTATCCCCATGACTATGAGATACTCCAGGGAAGACTGACTTTTTGATCCAATTTGCATAAGATTGATTATACCTTTATATTAAAGAACTTATCAACAATCTTATTTATCCTTTGACTTACCTCTTCAACAGTTCCTTTAGCATCAACTTTTTTTAGATGGAATTCCTTTGCTATCGATAGATAAGCTTGTCTGACTTTTGAGATCTTTTCAATGTTGTCGAATAGTTGCAGGCCGTCTACCTGCTTTACAGATCTGGATAAAGAAGTCTTTGGGTCCAGATCTAGGTATATTCCAAGATCAGGTTTCCTAAAACTGATATTTACGGAACGAAGCCATTTGTAATTTATGTTAGATGCAAAACCGTATGCGAGCGTTGAGAAGAAATATCTATCACAGACTACAACAAAGCCATCCCGCATCGCGGGTTCTATTTCAGTGTCTAGATGGTGTGCCCTGTCAGCGCAGAAAAGCAGTTGAAGCGCTTTATTTGATAGGTTAAGCTCCTTGTTTAATGCGGCCTTGGATATGCCTCCCAAAATTCCATTGGTAGGCTCCTTCGTCAAAAGAACCTTAAACCCATTAGACCTTAAATGTTCTACCAGAAGAACAGACTGCGTGCCTTTACCTGCATTGTCTATGCCCTCCATCACTATAAACTTTCCTTTCATAATTAATCAAAGCTTTTTTTTATTAAATAAGATATCTCTTCTATGCTTTTACTGCCGTCTATCTCTTCCCAAGACTTGGCATGAAATCCTTCATTTTTTAATTTATCATAAAACGTTGAAACATTCGAAAGAAAGTTTTTATTGCTTTCAAACTTGTCTACGTCCATCTTTCCCTTCTGTTTTTCTTTTCTCTGCATAGAAATGTCAACCGGAACTTTTATGTAAAAAACCTTGTCTACTAAAGGCATGTCCAATAGCTTTACAATCTGTTTTCCGTTTTCATACGGAAACCCACCAGCTGACTGATAAGCTACAGTAGAAAAGAAGAACCTGTCTATTATAACATACTCTCCCCTCTTTACAGCATCTATTATGTTATCCCTGTCCTTCACCATGTCGATTATATAATCCATAAAAAGTTCGTCTACTTTTAGATCTATCTTTTTATACAGAAACGCTTTTATCCTTTCTCCGTAAACAGATGAATAATCCGGATAAGAGTACGTTGAAACCTTCTTGCCCTCTTTTTCAAGCGCTTCCTTTAAAAGTTTGGTCTGTGTAGCCTTTCCAGCGCCGTCTATCCCTTCTATCACTATTATTTTTCCTTCCATTTTATACCTCCCTCAAACCCATATCAAGTTAATCTTGTCGTTGGTAAGGCAAAGATTAACCTGCTTTCATACCATGGTTTTAGTATAACATACTATGCAAATAAGATACCAAAATACAGTAAAATGGACGCGGATGACATAGAAAACATAATGAAGATACACCTTAGATCAAGACATCTTGCACCTTCTCATGGATCAACGCAATTGATGCCAAAGTTTTATGTATGTGCCCGGTGGCATATATGTCAGGGGTTTCCTCTATTACAAGATAATCTCTTGGCAAAGGCATCAATTGCGTTGATCCATGAGAAGGTGCAAGATGTCTTGATCTAAGGTGTATCTTCATTATGTTTTCTATGTCATCCGCGTCCATTTTACTGTATTTTGGTATCTTATTTGCATAGTATGTTATACTAAAACCATGGTATGAAAGCAGGTTAATCTTTGCCTTACCAACGACAAGATTAACTTGATATGGGTTTGAAAGAAAAACTGCATTCTTTAATTTATACAAACTTTCCGCAAAATTTTTGTCAAGCTTTGGCTGGGGCTCGGCAATGTGTGTGGCATCGTGGTTGCCCTGCGATAATATCAGCTTTATGTTTTTCGGTATCCTGTCAAGAAAACTGTATAACTTGTCGTATTGACCTTTAAGATCAGTTATAGCAAGCTCTTTTTCCTGATCAGGGTATACGCCTATGCCGTCTATCAAATCACCATTTAATACAATAAATTTGACTAACTTGGCTATGTTTGAATACTCGGGTATTTCACCATTTATCCATTTTATGAACCTCTCAAAGGCATCGTTTACAAAAAGCTTTGAGCCTACATGTATGTCTGATAAAAAAAGAATAAATGAATCATCTATTTCTTGCTTTACTTTTTCCCTCATCTGTATTTCCGGAAATATTATGTCCTTAACAAATATGGCATCATTGTATTTTCTTCCAGTTATCATTACAACTTGGTCTTCAAGTATTTCCTGATTAGAATTGGTTATTATCGCTTTGTAGCTCCCCGTGTTATCCTCTACATCCAATATAGTATATTTTTTTACAGGACTTATAGAAACTGAAGAAACCATCACTATTGATTTTACATCGGAACTCTGTGGCATGTTCTTTATGTTTGACAGTGATAGTAGTCCAGACCTATCCTTGCTCATAAGAATTGCCTTTAATCTATTGAACCTGTCATTAAAATAATTTACCCAGTTTGGAGGCTTTGACTCTGATATCTCACCTTCATAGTTTTTTATTATTTCTATGCTTGAATCAGTGTTGGCCTCTCCATCATATAAATCATGGAAAGTGTTTATATCGAGAAAGTTCACATTTTTTTCTTTTAGGGTCTTTATTAAGCCTTCGATATCGGAGATGTTAACGTCCTTTATGGATGAGTCTACAAGTATTCCATTTGAAAACAGGGTATTAAGCTGATTCTCATCCATAGTATTTAATCACAACCAATACTATCTCAACGACAATAAATATATGTTTGCATTTATTTTTTATATTCTGCGGCACACTAAATTCTCTTAACCAAATCAATTCCTATAAAATAGGAAAGGCTCTCTACAACTGTTTTAAATGCTATCACCAAAAGCAACCTTTCCTTCTCTCTTGTATCCCCTAATATTCTATTTTTTTCATAGAATGCATTGAAAACATCAGATATCTTGTGCAGGTATTCGCACACCAAATTCGGTTTAAGATTGGAGACTGCATTGTCTAGAACTGTCTCCCAAAGAAAAATCTCTCTTATAAATTTTGCTTCGTTTTCGTCAAATGAAATATTATTGTAATCATTCTTACTTGCCTTATTGAGTATGCTCAATGCCCTGGAATAACTGTAATTTATGTAAACGGCACTGTCTCCTTTTAAAGAAATTGCATCGTTTATGTCAAACACCACCATTTTTGACGGAGAAAATCTCAATATATAGTATCGGATTACGTTTGAAGCTATTTTTTTTGCGGATTCCTCATCCATTTTCCTGCCGCTTTTTTCCGCTTCCTCTATAACCCTGTTTTTTATCTTAACGGCTAAATCATCAAATTCAACTGTTATGCCCTTTCTGCCACTCATCCTCATGAATTTTTCATCGGTAGCTATTCCAAGATAAGCTGCAGTATCCTTTGAAATTGAAACCGGCTCATAACCGTAATGATTATACGAATCTTTTCCTGCAAATCTTTCTATTATGGATTTAACGGCATTCTGCTCCGCATTTTGAGCAGAGTCTGTCAATGTAAATGAGATGTCTATTTTTTGGAGGTTAGCTTCATTGCCATCTCTGCTGGAAATCATTATGTCGGTTCCATCAAAATTTGAAGAAAACTTCCTGTATTTTATTTTTTCTTCAAGTATGCTGTGTTTTATCATTGCATACGCTATATCCTTTGCTATATACAGAGAGGTTCCATCGGATCTTGTAAGCGTTATTTCACTGCCGTCTACGTTGCTGACTATGCATCCTTTATTTTTTTCGCTTTCAGAAACTTTTGCGATTCCCTCTGCCATAAGCTTATCCAAAGCCGCTTTTACAATGCCTTCTCCCAAGATATAACGCTCAAGGTCTAAGAGATTGTACTTTATCCTTTCTCCTATCAAAGTGGAAAGTTGGGCAAGCAAAACCTTGTTTACTATTGAATCAAGGAATTCCAAGGTATCTTTATCCCCTGCTTCTATCTTTAAAAGCACTTCTTTTCTTTTTTCAAGCAGAGATTTGTCTTTCTCATAGTCTTCATTAACTTCTTTGTATATCTTTGAACAGTAAAGATCGAACTTTTCTGTGGTTTCCATTTTCTTATTAAGATACTTGAAACCAACTATTATGTCTGCCACCTGCGCACCGGTATCCTCAATGAAATTAGATGTTATTACATTCGCAGAGCTGTAAATCAGGGCCTTCCGCATAAACTCCCCTATATATGAATTTCTCATGTGGCCTATGTGCAGAGCCTTATTGGGATTCACAGAAGTATGTTCAAGTCTTACAGTTTTACCGGAAAATGAATTCTTAACACTTTTTATCTCTATTTTACTCAGTATTTTTTCATTCTTTTCAAGTTCATCAAACTTTAAATCGATGTTTACGTAACCATTTAAAGCAACTGCTTTTCTTACGTACTTTGATCCTATCTTCTTTGCAATTTCCTCGGCAAATAGTACAGGATCCTTGCCTTTGCTCTTTGCATACCCTATGCAGCTGAATGATATGTCGGAGAACTGACTAGTGGTTATATCTGCCCAGTCTGGTAAATTCAGTTTTTCCCTTATTTCTTGAAATTTCATACTTTATAGATGATTTTTCCTTTATTTATAAAGTTTGAAGCAGAAACTTGCAAGCTATATCAAATCATTAGCTTTAAACCTTTATTAAATATACTTACAATTGCCTTTTTAATGTCAGTTAATTTACACTGAGAAAGATTTATATAGGTATTTAATCATATATAGACTATAAATTTTGTAAGGGGTTAAATAAAAAGATAAAAATGACAGAAGTTTGTCCAGTTTGTGGTCTTCCAAAAGACCTTTGTATCTGCGGGACCATTTCGCAGGAAACGCAGAAAATAAAGATTTACACAAAAAAGGTTTCTTTCAAAAAGATGGTTACTATTATAAGCGGCTTGGATCCAAAGGCCGTAAATATAAAAGATCTCACAAAGACATTGAAGACAAAAATAGCCTGCGGCGGAACATTTAAAGACGGCGTTATAGAGCTGCAAGGAGAGCACGTAGATAAAGTAAAGGATATACTTATTAAACAGGGTTTTCCGGAATCCTCCTTTTCTTAAATTACTTTATTAAATAGGTTTTCTCCTCTCTCTACTTTTGTAGTAAATTCTCTGAAAACAGCATCTGATAATAATTGTTCTTTTATTCCTAGCTTCTTTTCTATCTTCTCTGCAGTTGAAGGCATAAAAGGCTTCAAAAATATTGCAATAACCCTTATTGCCTCCAATGAATTGTAAAGTACGTTAGCCAATTCTTTGCCCTGTAATTTCCAAGGCTCCTTGTCGTTTACATATTTGTTTATTTTCCTTATGCTATCAAATATAAGGTTTAAAGCGGAATAAAGATCCTTTTTCTCAAATTTTTCAATTATTTCCTGCTTTTTAATAAAGTCTTCTATCTCTGGGTTGCCTTCTATTTTGCCTTCAAATCTTTCGGCAATAGTCAAAATCCTAGCAACCAAATTGCTCAGGTTGGCCATTAGCTCTCCGTTTATCCTTTCCTTTAATGCTGATTCCGAGAAATCTCCATCTTCCCATGTCGGTTTCTCTCTTATTAAAAAGTATCTGAATGCATCAGCCGAATATTTATCCACCATTTCTATTGGATCTACGACATTTCCTAGGGATTTACTCATTTTTCTGCCTTCAACGGTCCACCAACCATGCGCCATCACGTTTTTTGGAACCGGTAAATCAGCAGAAAGAAGCATGGCAGGCCAGATTACTGAATGGAACCACACTATTTCCTTACCTACTAAATGAACATCTGCTGGCCAAAATTCCTTGAATTCACTGCCATCTGGCCAGTTCAATGCACTCAGATAATTAAGCAAGGCATCAAACCAAACATAAACCGAATGGCTTTCATCAAATGGAAACTTTATTCCCCATGAAACGCTCTTTCTTGTTATATCTAAATCCTTTAATTCTCCATTGAGCCTGCTTAATATTTCATTTGCGTTTTTTTCCGGGATTATCAAGCCGTTTTTTATAAGTTTCACTATCTGCTCTTTGTATTTGCTTAATCTGAAGAAGTAAGCTTCCTCCTTTATTTTTTGAACATCCCTGCCGCAATCTGGACACTTGCCATTTACAAGCTCTGTTTCAGTTATGTATCTTTCATCAGGCAGACAGTAAAATCCCTCATACTCACCCTTGTATATATCTCCTTTATTCCATACCTTTTTTATGAATTCCTTGACCGCTGATTCATGATATTCATCGGTTGTCCTTATAAATTTGTCATAAGATATGTTAAGCTTTTCCCATGCAGCCTTGTATCTCTGTGAATTTTCATCAACAAGCTCTTTCGGTGTTTTATGCTTTTCTGCTGCGGCCTTTTCTATTTTTCCGCCATGCTCATCCGTGCCAGTCAAAAAGAAAACCTTTTCATTGTTTAATCTGTGCCATCTTGCCAGTACATCTGCGATTATAGTAGTATAAGCATGCCCTATGTGGGGCTTGTCATTGACATAGTAAATCGGCGTAGTTACGTAAAATTTTTCCATTATATTTTTAATACTTCTATATTATTTTATAGCGGAGGTGGGATTTGAACCACACGACCTCTGGGTTATGAGCCCAGCGAGCACTCCTGGCTGCTCTACTCCGCTTTGATTTATTTAATAGTTGCTGCTTATTTAATAACTTTTACTAAACTGCAGAATAATTATTTAAACTATGTACTCTTTCTAATAATATGTCCATAGTCATATCACTCGGTGGCTCATTTCTATTTGATAAGAAGAAAGATACTTCTTTGCTTTTCAATGAATTAAAAAAATTGAATGAAAAATTTTTGGTTATAACCGGCGGCGGCCCGATAGCAAGGGAATACATAGATTTCTCCAAAGAATTTAATCTTAGCGAAAAGGAATTACATACTGTTGGGATAAAGTGCACGCACATAAATGCATGGGTAATGTCAAAAGCTTTCAATGCAGATTACACTGACACTGACCCTAGAAAGATAAAAGTGAACAAAAAGATAACCCTTACCGGGGGTTACCTTCCGGGATGGACAACGGATACTTGTGCAGCATATGCAGCGGTTTCAACGCATTCCAAAGTCATATTTAACATGTCAAAGGAAACAGGGGTTTATGACAAAGACCCTAGAAAATTCAAGGATGTGAAATTGCTTAAACAGATAAATTTCGAAAGGCTTTACACGCTAACAAAGGGAAAGCGTGTACCTGGCATGAACTTTATATTTGATCCATTGGCAGCAAAAATATGCAAAAGGAATGGTATAGCGGTCGTAGTTACAAACGACATTGCTGACATTAAAAGATACCTTGAAAACAGAGAAATAAACGGCACAATTATAAGATAAGCTTTTATACTACTATATATATTATTCTAAAATGCAACTAATAATAGCAGAAAAAAGCACGGCTGCAGAAACCATTGCGAAAAACCTTGCGGAAACTAAGATAAAGACTGAGGAATTCGGGCCGGTAAAAGTCTGGTATACAAAGATAAACGGCGAAGAAACTGTTGTAATGCCCCTTAAAGGCCATATTAAAAATGTAAGATATCCAGAGACATTCAAAAAATGGAATGAAGAGACTTTAATGAAGATGATAGACGCAAAGCTTGTTTATACTCCTGCTGCCGAGGAAAACATTGCCGTGATAAGAAAATTCGCCAAAAAAGCAGATAAGATAATAATAGCGACAGACTACGATACAGAAGGAGAATCAATAGGATTCGAAGCAATTGATGTAGCTAGGGAAGAAAACAACAAAGCAAAGATATACCGCAGTGTGTTCTCATCATTAACTGCCAAGGAACTGGCAGAAGCGTTCAAAAACCTGCAAAAGCCGAATAAGGACCTTTCAGACAGCGCAGATGCTAGAAGAGAGATTGACCTTATACTTGGAGCGGTTTTGACAAGATTCATATCGCTTGCAGCCGAAAGACTTGGAAATTCTTTTCTGTCTGTAGGCAGGGTGCAGACACCAACGCTTGCACTAATTGTAAGCAGGGACGCAGAAAGGAGGGCATTCAAGCCTGAAAAATACTGGAGATTTCTGGCTACAGTACAAGGAAAGGATTTTTCTTTTGTATCTGAATACAAAGATGGAAAGATATTTGATGAAAAAACCGCAGAAAAGCTGAGAAAAATAAAAAATGAGAAACAAGCTTTAATAACAAAAGTTGAAAAGAAAAGGAAGAAAGTAAGCCCTCCAAAGCCTTTTAATACGACCTCCTTTTTGAGAAGCGCCGCTGCGATAGGTTTTTCGGTGCCCAATGCTATGCGTATAGTTCAGGGTTTGTACATGAAAGGTTATGTTTCCTACCCAAGAACAGACAGTGAAGTTTATCCTCCAACATTGGATTTAAAGGAGATACTTAATGAATTGAATAATTCAAATGCATATTCAAAAACGGTTGCAGAAATACTAAAAAAGCCATTAAACCCATCTAAAGGAAAGGAAGCCAAGGACCATCCCCCAATACATCCCGTAAAACTGCCTTCTGAGAAGTTAAATCCACAGGAAGCAAGGATCTTTGATTTAATAAGCAGGAGATTTCTAGCAACACTTTCCGAGGAATCGGAAGAAGAGATAATTTCCGTAAAGATGGACATAAAGGGAAATGAATTTACGGCTAGAGGTAGCAGAATACTTGTACCTGGATGGCGGTCAGTCTATATATTTTCAAAATATGAGGAAAACATACTTCCAGAAATAAAGGAAGGTGAAAGCTTAAAAATAAAGGAGATAAACGAAAGCGAGGACTTTACCACTCCACCTGGAAATTATTCGCAGGGTGCAATATTGAAGATAATGGAAGAGCTAAACCTGGGTACGAAGGCCACTAGGCCAGAAATACTCAAAAAGTTAATGGAAAGGAGGTATATCTCGGCAAGCAGAACTCTTATTCCCAGTGAGGTAGCATTTGCCGTTATAGAGAACCTAGAGAAGGTATCAAATGATATAACTGGCCCAGAGCTAACTGCAACCATAGAAAAGGAAATGAAAAAGATAGAGGAGGGCCAGAAGAAAAAAGAAGAAGTGGTAGATGAGTCCAGGGAAATGCTCAAGGAAGTGCTTAAAAAACTGCAGAGCAAAAGAAAGGAGATAAAGGAGCTGATGCACAAAGCTCTTCTTCAACAGTACATATTTGGAACCTGCCCTAAAAGCGGTGGAAAGTTAAAACTAGTAGTATCAAAGAAAAGTCACAAGCGTTTTGTAGGCTGTAGCGACTATCCAAAATGCCACTTTGGTATGCCTTTACCGCAGTCAGGTTACTTTTTTATCTCACCACAGACTTGTCCAAAATGCGGAATACACATGATAGAGTGGCATGCAAAAGAAAGCAAGAGGACTTATATATTCTGTGTAAACCCTGCATGCAAAGTTGAGAAGAAGGAAAAAGCTAGCGCAAAAGAAAAAGCTAAAAAATAAACACTGATAGTAAAAATACTACCAGTATTAATGGTTTCTTTAAGTCTTAGCTACAAGGTCTATGCATCTTCCAGCTGCTATTGTTAAGCCCATGTCCCTGATGGCAAAGCCAGCAAGTTGAGGTATAACGTCAGCTTTTTCGATTGAAAGAGGCTTTAATGGTTCCAATACGACTATTGCAGCATCACCCTGCTTGATTGTCGCGGGATTTTCCTCTGCTGTCTGTCCGGTCTTTGGATCCAGCCTTCTAAGTATCTTTTTGAACTTTACCGGAACCTGTGCAGTGTGTGCATGAAGTACAGGGCTATAACCTGCTGATATTGCTGTTGGGTGGTTAAGAACGATTATCTGTGCGGTAAACTCAGTTGCAACTGTTGGCGGAGCTGATACTAATCCAACAACATCCCCTCTTTTTACCTGTTCTTTTTCAACTCCCCTGACATTAAAACCTATGTTGTCACCGGGTGCAGCCTGATCAAGGTTCTGATAGTGCATTTGTATCGACTTTACCTCTGCTGTAACATGTGAAGGCTCAAAGATTATCTTGTCCCCTGGCTTCATAATACCGCTTACAACTTTACCTACTGGAACTGTTCCTACTCCCTGTATTGAGTAAACATCCTCTATAGGTATTCTTAATGGTAACTGTGTAGGTCTTTCTGGTAAAGGCAGGTTGTTTAAAGCCTCCAACAATGTTGGGCCCGTGTACCAAGGCATCTTATCACTTTTAACCTTAAGATTCTCTCCGTTTTTAGAGGATATTGGTATGTAGTTAAGGCTCTCTGCATTTGGATATGATGCTTTAACCACTTTTATTACTGAATCCTTAACTTCTTTGTACTTTGCCTCATCGTAGTTCAAGAGGTCCATCTTATTCATTGCAATTATAAGATTCTTTATACCGAATACCCTTGCCAAGTAAACGTGTTCTCTAGTCTGCTGCATTACTCCTTCTTTGGCATCGACAACCAAAACAGCCGCATCTGCCTCAGAAGCACCGGTAATCATGTTCTTAATGAAGTCAACGTGTCCAGGTGCATCGATTATTGTAAATTCATATTTGTCTGTAACGAACTTTTCGTGACTAAGGTCTATTGTTACTCCTTTCTTCCTTTCTTCACCGGAAGTATCTAAGAAATAAGCAAACTCGAAGTCTACTTTTCCTAAAGTTTCAATGTCCTTCTGAATCTTTGCCTTATCCTGTTCACTGAAACTTCCTGTTTCATAAAGCAACCTTCCTACTGTAGTAGACTTACCTGAGTCTACGTGCCCTATGAAAATCAAATTCATGTGTGGTTTAGTTTCTGCCATATTTTTATCCTCCTTTTTATCATTTTATCAATTTTGATATACTATAAAGAAGTGTTTATTATTTAAATCTTTTGGTAGACAAAGACTTCTTCATAATTCAATTGCTTATATTAGTGAAAGCAGAAAAAACAATTTAATTGCTCACTCTACGGGCTAAAAAAGAGACTATAATAAAAATGCCAAATATTCAAGATTTCTTGTTAAAATTATAAAGCAGATAAATCATTATTAAAATAATAGCTAATCCTGCAAGTATAAAATACAGGTAACTATTCAAAAATAGTAATGAGGCAGGGATGTTATTGGGATTAAAACCGGAATCTGTAAGCTTTGCATAATAAACATTATCAAAGAAAGCATTGTTTTTATCCGTGCCTCCGCCTATACAATAAGCAAACGTATAGCCATTAGAACTGGCATTGGCAGATAAACACATTGGAAAAAGAATATTTGGGTTGTATGAAAACGTTTGTACCCAAGTATTTGTATTTGATTTGGCAGTATTATACACATAAGCGGTATTTGTAATATTATTAGTACTATTTGATCCACCTAAACAGTATATATCATCACCATAAGAGAAACAGCTTAAACCTATAACGCTAAAGGGATAATTTGCTGCTTGAACCCAGTTACCAAGACTTCCATTTTCATATTGCGCAGAATAGTAAGTATAATATGATGGCTTGAGTATTCCACTAAATGAATATCCGCCAATGCAATATAGCTTACTATTAACGAATAAACACATCGACAAACTAACATTAAATGGGTAATTGCTTGTGCTTCTCCATGCTGACAATGAACCATTAGTATTTATGCGTGAATAATAAACTTGATTGGAAACTAACTTAGTGTTATTCATAGCACCGATACAATAGATATAATTATCGTTTACAGCGCAGCTTTGCCCCTCTGCAGAGAATGGAAACGGTTGTGTTTCTTTCCAACTCGACAAACTACCATTACCTAAAGCAGTTGCATAATAAACTGATTGAGTATAATTGGTTGAATTTTGGTTTTGAGTTGAATAACCTCCTATACAGTAAATATAATTATTATATGTAATACAGTTTTCTCCTGCAATCGAAACAGGATAGCTTGTTGTAGATTTCCAAGCAGATATATTTCCAGATGCAAGAACTTTGGAGTAATAGACGTTATTTACAGAGACATAGCTGTTATTTATCCCCCCTACACAGTATATATACCCATTCATCGTAGTACACATTTGTGCGAATACTGGAATTGGATAATTTACTGTTTGAGACCACGCATTAAGGTAATCATTCAATTTGATATTGCTGCTATAATACTGATTATAGGAATAATGAAAAGTTATGCCTACAGCAAATAGTATAATTATAGAAACGGCTATAAGAATGAACATCTTATATCCAAATTTTTTGCTTGCTTTCTTTTCCATAATTATGTAGGAGGCATGTGACAACCCCCGCTAAGGGACATTGACCAATTAACCACAACAGTTACCCCTGTTGGTTTATATCCGCTTGAAGGAGTGGGAGTATATGTGTATGTCCACCCTGGGCCTATTTCAAGTCCTGTACAAGAAGAATGAGTAGAAACAGAAGGTATAGTAAAGTAAACTGCCGCGCTATAACCAGCGGGAGGACTTGAAGTAAATCTTAGTGTCGTACCTGTAGTAGATTCAGTAGTTGAATTAAATGTTACACTCCAAGTAGTAGGAGGAACGGCGGTGCCATTTGTAAATGTTGTCACACATATTATGCCTGGATATATAAGTGTGCCTGCCAAATCATTGTTTCCAGTGTAATCATAATAGCAGTCATAACCGCTTGAGGTTATCTTTGCGTCATATGTAATAAATCCTGGTTGACTAGCAATTAAAAGATGTTTTGTGGTACTGCCGCTATTTGAAGCACTATTGTTCTCCACTATACTCCAATCTAAACTACCTGATGGAGGCCAATAAAGATCACTAAAATTGGTTATACAACTCCAGTAAGATTTCGGTATTGTATTAACTATGCCCGCCTGAAAACTATACCCATTTGTGCTACAATAAAAAGTAGAATCTACCTTCGCGGAAAGAGTATAAGTAAGTGATCCCATCGCAGATACAGAAAGAGGAGTAACAACACCGGATTTAGATGCCCCATTGAAGTTTATGGTCCAACCATTTCCAACTGTATATCCGTTGGGCAAGCCCCAATTAAATGTAGTGGTACAGTTCCATGACGGACTATTTATGTATTGTGATTCACCTACGACTTCGCTCCCAGATGATTTACAACTTAACCCGCTAGATGTTGAACTACTAAAGGAAAAAGAACTTGTTGGCACAGTATATAAATCCTGATCAAACTTAATTTGATTTTGTGTTGCTGTACTTTGACTAGTTAAGCCATTCCAAGATACTTCCCAATCATACCCAACCGGCAATTGCCCTGTAAAAGTGGTTATGCAACTCCAATAATTAAAGGTATAAGAAGAGCCCTCATACAAGGATGGAGCATTATAAGAATTGCAGTTAAGATTTGAGCTGTAAGCTTCTGAATTAGCAGCTAAAACATCTGTTATGTCATCCTGTACATAACTGATAGGAGAGCCAGTAGATACAGAAGGTGAGTTACTGCTATAGTGGGTATACCAATCTTGACCTGAGGGTAAACCAGTCTCTGTAAAGGTTGTTGTGCAGTTCCATGCACT
>JAKAAG010000019.1 GCA_021797085.1 Nanobdellota archaeon | reverse complement strand
CATCCTGTACATAACTGATAGGAGAGCCAGTAGATACAGAAGGTGAGTTACTGCTATAGTGGGTATACCAATCTTGACCTGAGGGTAAACCAGTCTCTGTAAAGGTTGTTGTGCAGTTCCATGCACTGAATGTATAGCTTTCTCCCAGCCTTATTGAAGGCGTTTTATAGGAAACACATGCAAGATTATTGCTTTTTGCCGTGGCAGTGTAGTAAACCTGGGTGCTTGATACGTTCTTTACTGTTATGTAGATGCTTGAGCCTGTGGAATTGCTTTTAGTGGTTCCGTTGAAGGTCACCTGCCAGCTCTGACCTGATGGTAAACCAGTCTCTGTAAAGGTTGTTGTGCAGTTGGATGTGAACGCTATGATCTCTCCTACGCCTGTTGAATGATAGCCTGCTGAAGGATTAGGTAAGCTTGTACAGCCCTGGTATGTAACCGTTGGAACCGAAAAGTAATAGTTTCCGAACGGCAGGTTAAAGGAAACATTGTCGTTTACGCTTGAAACCGTGGTTGAATTAGTTGAGGTATTGTAATTTACGGTGAATGTGCTTCCGTACGGCAATCCCCTCTCTACGAAATACGTTAACTGGTTGTTTATTGGTATTGCACCGCTTAACAGGGTAGAGGATACAGTACCGTTTGAAACCTCATATATGCTTGATTTGTATGGAGTGAATGAGATCTGTATCTTTGAAAGGTAACTTGTGGTCGGTATTACAACTGGAACCCTGCACAATGTGGATTGGCCGGTTGAAACTATACTGTCAAGACAGGAGTATGATGTATAAGTATTACCATTAACATTCACTGTTATTCCAGTGATATTTACAAACTGGTTGTAGTTGTTTGTTATCTTGACTACCATCATTGTGGAATTGGCTTCAGCTGCCTGCATGGTTATGCCCTTGAAACCGCTTATTATTGTTGGTGCAGATGGAGCTTTAAATACGCCTAGTGAGAAAAGTATTACCAATACCAATACTATTATTATAAGAACCCATCCCCAACTCATTAGGTAATCCAATGCAGCCTGGGCCCTCTCGCTTTTATTGACCTTTCCTGTCATTTTTCCGTTATTGGCCATATAAAAATTAATACATACTATATTATTATTACTTACAATATAATAAATACTTAAACTTATTTAACCATAAAAAGGATAAAATACATTAAATTCTATATTCAAATATGGATTATAGTATAAAAGATATAAAAAAAGATGAGTTTGAAGGCAAAGAAGTTGAACTGAACGGATTTGTAAACAGTATAAGAAAGGGCAAAAATAATTCCTTCTTGATATTGAGAGACCCAAGCGGAACTATACAATGCGTAAGCCATTCTATAGATAAAAGTTTTGAGGATGTAAACAGGATAACAAGAGAGTCCGCTATAAAAATAAAGGGAAAGGTAAGAAAGGACGAAAGAGCCGAAGGTGGCTACGAGATTTTAATAACTGACTTAAGCATCTACTCTATTGCTGAACCATTCCCATTGAAAAAAGGCCATAAAAAAGTCTTTCTTTTTGATAATCGTCACTTATGGCTAAGAAGCCCAAAAATGACTGCTATCATGAAAGTAAGATCAACTGTTTTCTCATCAATACATGAATTTTTCACATCAAACGGATTTTATGAAATCCAATCTCCATCTTTTGTTGGCGGAAGCGTTGAAGGAGGTTCTACATTGTTTGAAACGGATTACTTCAATAAGAAAGCTTACCTAACACAGAGCTGGCAGCTGTATGCTGAAGCTATGGTTGACTCGCTGTGGAAGATATATACAGTTGCTCCTTCTTTTAGAGCAGAAAAAAGTAGAACGTGGAGACACTTAACTGAATTTTGGCATGCAGAAGCGGAAGTTGCATTCAAAACAAATGACGATGCAATGGATATAGAAGAAAAACTGATAAAATACGTAGTAAAGAATGTTTTGGCTAAGAACGCAGATGAGCTAAAATTATTAAAAAGAGATACATCAGTTCTTGAAAATGTTGTTAACAAGCCTTTTCTTAGGATGAGGTATGAAGAAGTCATAGACCTAGCAAATAAGAACGGATTGAAGCTCGAGTACGGTGCCGATTTGGGGGCAGACGAAGAAAGAGCAATAACCTCTAAATTAGATATACCTGTTTTCTCAATGAACTATCCGATAGAATTAAAGCCATTTTACCACAAACCTGATCCCAAAGATGGAAAGCACGTTTTGTGCAATGACCTTTTAGCGCCTGAAGGCTATGGAGAAATTATAGGTGGGGGACAAAGGGTTGATGATAAGGAAACTTTGCTTAAGAGGTTAAAAGATGATGGATTGAATGAAAAAGACTATGAATGGTATATCGACCTTCGAAGATATGGTGCTATACCTCATTCTGGATTCGGAGTTGGAGTTGATAGACTGGTAATGTGGATTTGCAAGCTGCCGCATATAATGTATGCTGTGCCGTTTCCAAGAACTCCTAGAAGACTTAATCCTTAATTAGATCATACCAATGTAAAAATCCTTATAGATAGCAAAACAATTTAAATCAATATCTGCAATAAGAGATATGGATAAGGCAAAAGAGAAAAATGAAAAGAAGGATGAGCTAGAAATAAAAAAACTCCCAATTACTTTTATATTGGCCATTATTTCGGGAGCAATAGCAGCAGTATCTGGTATACTTACAATTATTGGGAACTTATCAATATTGACATTTAATTCGCAAAGTGTTTTGAGTGCGGCAGCAAATACAAGCAATTCTACTACATTGCAATATTTAAGTCTCGCATTAAACGGGATTTCAAGCGTAAAAAACGGGATAATTGTCCTTGGTCCGCTGCTTATAATCGCAGGCGTATTTATGATTATTGCAGCGTTTTATCTTAAATCAAAAAACAAGGAAACAAGAAATTTTGGAGTATTCTTAGTGTTTCTTTTCAGTCTCTTTGCCATGCTTGGACTGCTAATCTATATACCATTTAATTCTCTTTCTGTTTTGGTTTTAGTTTATTTCCCGCTCACTACGATTGGCAGCGTAACTTATGCTTTGATTATAATATACATTATAATCGGTATAATAACAGGTGCGCTAGCTTTACTAAAAGATAAAAGATATTTATCTTAAAAAATACTTGAATAAAGACTATGAACAACGCAAAGATAATGACAAAAAAAGTGGTAACGGTGGAAGTTAACACCAGCATAGAAAAAGCCCTTGAAATAATGGATTCAAGAAAAATAAAGGAATTACCGGTAGTGCAGAATAAAAAATATGTAGGTTTGATAGTTTACTACGATATTCTATCTAGAGATATTAACAAGAGCATGAAAGCCAGTGATTTCATGAAGAAAGCTCCTGCTGTTTTGCCAAAAGACAGCATAAGCAGAACAATAAGTATAATGCAAGATTCAGGAGTCGGAGCTTTACCTGTAATAGACGAAGACAAAAAAGTGATAGGCATAGTTTCAGATTTTGATGTATTGAAGCTTTTGATAAACGACAGGATATTTGATTCCTTTAAGGTTGAAGATGTGGTTATAAGGCGTTTTCCAATACTGAGAACAGACGACACGATAGGCAGAGCACAGAAATTGGCAGCAATGAATAGAATAGACAATCTGCCGATAGTAGATAATTTTGGTAAGCTTCTGGGGCAGATTTCAACCTCTGACATTCTAAGTTACATTTTTGAAAAGAAGCTGACTAAGAACAGGGGTAAAAAAGACCCACATAGGGATGAGAAGCTGCCAACTGAAAGAAACATAATGGAGATAGCCAAATCAGAGATACCTAAGTTAAACCTTACTTTGAATCTAAGAAGGGCCCTTGAGCTCATGCTTAGTTCAAAGATCAAAAGCGGCATAGTTATAGACAATAATGGCAAACCTGTTGGAATACTGAGCAGGCTTAAAATTTTAGATTTGCTTAGCGGAAGAAACATAGGAGAAAATATAGACTTAACAATCTCAGGTGATTATGATTGGGACTTTGTCATTTTGGTAAGAAATGAAATAAACAAAAGGGAAAAATTCCTTGTTAATTCCGTGGGGATAAAAAGCATAAGAATAAACGTGAAGAACATTAAGAAAGCTCCTAATCAATACCAAATAAACATGCTAGCAATCGGCAAAAAAAGATACAACATAAAGGCAGATGGCATAGCCAAGGAAATGATATTTGAAGAGATAATAGACAAGCTTGACAGCGTTTTAGAAAGAATCAAAGATTAAAAGGAAAGGAGAGATGCCTGTTTTTCTATCTTTTCCCCGAATATACTGTTCAACTCAACATCCAGCAAATGAAGCTCATCTGCAAGATACTGCGAGATATGATACTTCTGCGCTATGTTCAACGAGATTGAAAGGTATTTTTTTATGTTGCCCTCACTGGAAGTAAGTACTAGATTACCACCGCATTTCAAACATTTTCCTATAAGAGGAGCACGTCTGTATCTTTCATTGCATTTAACGCATCTGAATTCTTGTGTTCCAAATCTACGTAAATTTCCTTTTATGTCCTTTATGAAATGCCTGTCTATTATTATCTTTGCAACGTCTGAAACATCTACTGCTCTTATCTTTTCCTGCAAAGACATCTGTGCAGACACCTTCTCAAGCATTGTACCCAGAGTTTTATAAGACGAAACATTCACGCCATCGTTTATGTCCTCCGTGTCATGCGTAAAGAATATGGTCTTATATGGATCGCTGAATATATCTTTTACTTGCATTATCTTAACATCAGAAGGCTTGGCATAATTCAATGTAGCCTCATAAAACTCCAAAGGATACCTATCAACAATATCCAGATTATATGCCTCTGAGTCTATGCTTTCAAGGTCAAGCTTTGATGAGATAACTAAAGGCGAGTCCATATACCTTGCACCCCTTGAATCGGGAAGCAATCCTCTGTCAAAATTAAGCAGCATGTCTGTTAAAAGCATCAATGCCGCTTCATCCCCATCGCAGTTCCTACGCATTGCAGCATGGAAAAATGGATGGGCAAACAGGCCCTGAGTTTTTGAGAAACCTATTATCCTGCCTACAGTTCCAGAAGAAGTGTGCGGAGCCAACCCAATTACAAGCTTTCCGACTAAATCCTCCTTAGAGTTTACATTCATTATGCTTTCTGCAGAGTAGTACTTTGTCAAAAGTTCATCTATGAACTTTGCTACTCTTGAAAAAACCTCTGCAGCGTTTTCATTCATGTTTCCAAACGTTGGAAGGATTATATCCTGCTGCTTCAACTGAAGTATCTGTTCTTTGTTCTCAAGCTCCTTACCGTAAATGTCATGCGTATACCCAAGTTCTTTAAGCCTTTCTATGCTTGTGCCTATCTCTTTTGGCTTGAAATGGGTTATTGGAACTTCTATTGCATCGAACCTTATTGTTCCATCCTTGTTTACGTTTAAATTGTTAATTGCGCGAAGTATACCTTTTTCTAATGGTTCTATGTCACCGTTTGAATTGAAAACGCCCTTAACCCCTTTTATTACAGCAGGCCTATCTTTTACATTAAGTTTATCAAATGCTCTGTCCAAGTATTCCTTTAAATTTATCTTCTGCTTTGCCTTTTGAACAGTGGGCTTGCCGTGGTGGAATGCATCTGTTGTTTTAGTCCCACAGATTCTGCAGTACCTTATCCTTTTTGTTTCTGAGCCGCATATGTCGCATTTTGCAAATATGCTTTCTTTTTTGCAGTTCTCGCAGTAGAAAAGGCCGTATTCTGCAAGGACCGTTTCCTTTTGGGCAGCGACAATTATATTCCTAGATGCGCCGCCGCTTTCCCCTATTGGAAAGATAACGTTTGGATTTGTATCCATCTCCCTCATCTTTGCCTTCTCAGGTCTACCCAATCTACCTCCTATAAATGTTCCGGCTATGTCCATTATTTTCAATCCGGAAATACTGCTCAAAAGCTCCAAATTGGAGAAATTCTGGCCGATCTTCAAAAGTATCGTATCAAAGCTGTAAGTTCCATAGCCTATTGTAAATAGAAACGAATCGGCATTGTCTATTACTATGCTGTTTCCTTTTACGTAATGCTCTATCGCTATAATTTCAAGCGTTCTTTTTACCGAACTGTCAAATGGCAAAGTAAGTATTTTGTATGCTGATCCGGGTATCTCATTTTGGTACTCTATTTTTGCATTCGAGTTTACATACTCTATAAGTTCTGTCAGTTGCTTGTAACTTATCTGTGACCAGAAATAAACAAACTTTGGATGCAATGGAACAGAGTACTTCAATGAGAAGTCCTTGTATTCCGAGAATCCGCTAAGCTTCTTTGCTTCATTTACTGCACTTTCCCCCTTGCTTTCAACTATTCTGTCCCACCATTCACTTACAAAGGGAGAAGGCATTAGAAGGTGCCCCTGTTCTGAAAAGTCTCCGTAATTAAACAGAATATCTCCTATATATAGTATTTCTTCTATTTCATTGAGGAACTGCTCTGCCTGTTTGACCGTGTTTATTCTCTTTACAGAGCCATTCTTTAGCTTTACTATCGGCCCTTCGATTGTTGAACAGGGAGTTACAGCACATGCCTTTCCAGGAAGCTCCACCCTTAATTGAGAACCCGTAGCAATGAAATCAGACAGTATCCTATTTGTAGCAGGGTTTATTGAAGCTGCAGCAAGCCCAGATGTTCTGCTTCTCCCATACCTTAACCTGAATCCGCCGCTTGTAAGCGGGTAAGAAAAAACAGGTCTCCCTGCTGCCAATTCCTCAAGGTAACGGTAATTAGGCAGTACTTTTTGTGTAGTATTGCTTTCCTGTTCATTTGCTTTCTTTTCAGCGTGGGAAATCTCCTTTAATTTTAAGTAATCCGGTAAAAAGGCAAAATCCTCATCTATGTTATAATTTTTTGCAAAGCCCTTCATCAGTTTATTTACCTTATTTGATTTCTGGGCAAACCCCTCACAAAGCACCAAACACATGCCGCTTCTTATCCTGTTCGTTTTTATCCTTGGCAAGTCCTTATAGGCAGATACCTCTCTGTCACTTGTTGGATCCCCGTCAATCTCTATAGGCATATTCTTAAGCAGAAAATCGAGTTCATTCAAACTCGGAAGGTACTGTAGCCTAGCTTCATAATCATTGTAATCTGTAACTTCTACCTTTACCCTGCTTATCTCCTGCTCAGTTGCATCATATTTGCCGTATCCAAAGTTAGCTCTAAGGGCATCAGCTATAACTACGACAGATGCTGCAGCAGTTCCTCCTGCTCCTCTTATTGGGCCGCCGAAATGGCATGCAAAGTACTCCTTTCCATCCATCCTCTTTTTAAATTCAAGTTTTACAAAGCCTTCTAAAGGCGCGGAGACTATTGCGGCAGTTATGTAAGCAAGACCTACACGTATGCCCATTTCTATGGCATCATGTATGTTTTCGAATTTCACAAACTTTGACTCTGCAGTTGCTATCGCGCTGTCGATTGCAACCCTCCAATCGTTGGGCCCGTATTTCTTCTCTGCTTCCCTTATAAAATCTGCCAGGCCGCTTTTTATCAGCTTTGGGTTTAAAACAGAAAGAAGACCCTCTATCCTGTCTGCTACATCTGAAGCTAAAGGTATGTTTATTGGTTTTAATTTTCCTATGAGCTCGTATTGTTTTTTTACCTCTGCAGTTATTTGGTTGTGATAAGAATCTGTTTCCATAGTAACTAAAATAGTATTACTTCTACAATTAAAACCTTATTCATTAAAAAATAAAAGTGGGCCGCGAAGGGGATTTGAACCCCTGTCTAAAGGGCCACAGCCTTTTGTTCTGCCTAGCTAAACTATCGCGGCCATTTTGCATTAAATATATTAAATCAGCATTATATTATTAATAGTTGACATATAATTATAATCCAATAGACAAATAAAGGTTATGGAAAAAAAGGAAGTAGAGGAGATAATTAAGAGAAAAATGCAGGAAGACCCAAAGGAGCTTATCCCAGTTGACTCGCTCATTGAATTAGGTTTAAAAAGATACAAATGCAATGTCTGCGGCAAGAATTTCTGGAGCTTCACTGAAAAGGACAAATGTGGTGATGTTGATTGCATAGGTGAGTATACCTTCTTCAACAGGAGCATATCCTCTTTAAAGTCAAGCTATGAAGATATCTGGAAAGATTTTTCGCATTTTTTCAAGAAAACTGGGCATAAGGAAATAAAACGCTACCCCGTTGTTGCTAGATGGAGAGATGACATATATTTTGTAGAGGCAGCTATAGATGATTTTGCTCCATATGTAATAAAAGGAATTGCAGAGCCACCTGCAAATCCTTTGGTTGTACCGCAGATCTGTTTAAGGTTCAATGACATCAACAATGTTGGATTATCTGGAAGGCACCTTACAAGTTTCATAATGGCAGAGGAAGCTGCATTCAATACGAAAAAGAAAAAGACATATTTTGACAAAGAAGCGATAAAATACATAACTAATTGGATTCTAAACGGACTTAAAATAAAAAAAGAGGAATTAACATTTATAGAGGATGCATGGGCCGGAGCAGGATATGCGGGCAGCTGCCTTGAGTATTTTGCAGGGGGGCTTGAACTTGGAAACCAGGTTTACATGCGCTATATTATAAATGACAATAAACTAGAGGAAATTCCTACAAAAACAATAGATATGGGGGCAGGTCTTGAAAGATGGTCCTGGGTAGTCAACAATACCCCAACAATATATGAAGCAACTTTCCCAAAGGTTGTGGAATTCATCAAAAGAAAGGCAGGAATAGATTACGATGAAGAAAAGATAAAAAAAGTGTACGAACACATAGGAAAAATAGACTTTGAGAAAATCGGATTAGAGGATGCAATAAAAAGCATAGCAGAAGAAACAAAAACAGATGAACAGGAAATAAAGGAATTGCTAAGCGACATGCAGGCCGTTTATTCAATAGCGGATCACAGCAGAACTTTACTGGTAGCAATACATGATGGCGCACTACCAAGTAATGTTGGAGGAGGGTACAACCTCAGAAACATACTGCGCAGAGCATTGAATTTCATACAAAGCAAAAAATGGGATTTGGATATAAACGAAGTCATAGAAGAGCATAAAAAGGAATTTGGCAGCTGGTTTGAAGAATTAAAGAACACGGAAACAAAGCAAATAATAGACAAGGAGATAGAGAGGTATAAAGAGTTCAAGGAAAGAAATGAAAGACTAATATCCTCATTATTAGATAAGAAGGAGATAAAGGAAGATGAAATGCTTGAGCTTTATGAATCAAAGGGAATTACCATAGACGATATAAAGACGGTTGCTGAAATTGAAGGCAAAGAAATAACTTTACCAGAAAAGTTCTACAGCGATATAAATAAGGCAAAGAAGAAAAAGGCAGAAAATAAGGATTACTCGTTTATAGAAGGCATGGAAGCCACTAAAAAACTTTTCTATGATGAAAAACTGAAAAAAGCGAGGGCAAAAATAACGAAAGTTGTAAAGCCAAACGAACTCATACTTAATCAGACCATATTTTATCCTGAGATGGGCGGTCAAAAATCAGATAGAGGAAAGATAAATAATTCGAATGTAGTTAATGTTGAAATTAAGGATGACGTGATAATACATTACTTGGATAACATAGACGGATTTAAGGAAAACCAAGAAGTAGAGATGGAGATAGACTCGGAAAGAAGAGAACTTCTGAGAAGGCACCATACGGCAACACACATAATAAATCAAGCGTGCCGCAGAGTTTTGGGAGAGTTTGTGTACCAGAACGGAGCGGAAAAAGATGTTGACCAAGCACACCTTGATATAACTTACTTTGATAGACTAAATGAAGAGCAGGTAAACAAAATAGAAAGGCTTGCAAACGAAGTAGTATCTGATAATATGAAGATAAAAGCAACTATCATCCCTAGGGAAAGGGCAGAAAGCAAGTACGGCATGTCTATTTATCAGGGCGGTGTAGTTCCGAACGCAAACATACGCATAGTTAAAATAGATGACTATGACGTTGAAGCCTGCGGAGGACTGCATTGCAACAACACGGGGGAAGTCGGACTGATAAAGATAGTAAAGACAGAGAGAATACAAGACGGAGTTGTAAGGATTGTTTTCAAGGCATACAAACCTGCTTTGGAATATATAGAAAAGAATGAAAGTGTACTACAGGGCCTTTCAAAGATGTGGGGGGTAAATTCGGATGAAATTAACAGAACTGCGGAAAGGATCTTCAATGACTATAAAAGGTATAAGGGGAGATTTGAAGAAAGCGAATTTTCAAGGATAAAAGAAATAATACAGTCAAAAGATGATTGTGAGATAGAGACTAAACTAGAAGAGTTTGGAGTTGTTATAAATTATATTTTTACCAATCTAACGGGCTTAAAGAGCAAGAATATAATAATAAAAGGCGATAAAATAGGGATAGCTTTTCCGAACAATCAAAAGAACATGGAAAATATTAAAACGACTTACCCATCTGTAAGAACGAAGGGTGAGATAATAATAGGTAGCAGAAACTAACCTATTCTTTCATATAAGTTATATAATTTAGAACGGATATAAATTTCAACATGTTACCTAAGCTTTCTTCTTCCATTGAATTTATAACATTCGCGTTAAAGTTTACTTGTCTATTCTCCCTATTGTATATAGCCGCCGGATTACTTAGTTTATTTTCTGTTTTTTCATAGAAGAACTTAACCTTTAGATTATCAACTAAATACAATAACATCCCATTTTTGTAAAGTGCTTTCGAATCATTTGAGTAATCTTCTATGCTTACCGATAAATTGTACATTAAGGGGTAGATATTATACGAGCCTTCATTTATATAGTCTTGATCCTCTTCATCTAAATGCAACATGCCCCTGCTACTATGTCTTTGGCGATATCTTTCCGGCAGAATCTTTTCAAGGTCCAATGAAACTAGAATATCCTCTATTCTTCTTCTTGCAGAATCCAACATAATAGAGTTGTCTTTGTAAGACATAACAATATTAATTTATAGAGGTTAACATATATAAATAAATGAATTATTAAAGGTTCTATGGCTGAATTTTATAACGCTTCGGAGAATGAAAACAAGATAAACGAAGATTGGAAGAAAAAGAAGACTTGGGAGAAGGCATTAAAAAGAAACAAAGGAAAGGAAAAATTCTTCTTTTTAGATGGCCCGCCATTTGTAACTAATGAAGTGCATCAGGGAACGATGTACACGATATTCATAAAGGACGCTATAATAAGGTACAAACTTCTGAAAGGCTTTGATGTGAGGGCCCAGCCTGGCTGGGACACGCAGGGTCTTCCGATAGAAGTGGTCGTAGAGAAAAAACTCGGCATAAAAAACAAAAAGGAGATAAAGGACTTTGGAGAGGAAAAATTCGTAGAAGAGTGCAAAAACCTGGTTGAAAGCTACATTAAACTTAACACTAATATAATACTTGATTACGGCGTCCTTTGGTTCTACAACGAGCCTTACAGAACCTACAAAGACCAGTATATAGAATCAGTATGGTACGGGATAAAAAACGCGTATGACAAAAATTTGCTTTATACTGGATTAAAGTCAACATGGTTCTGCGTAAGATGCGGCACTCCTATGTCTAACTATGAGATAAGGGATAAGTACTATGACAAGGAAGACAAATCAATATACGTTTTATTTGAACTTCAAGATGGGAGGTTCCTTTTAGTCTGGACAACTACCCCTTGGACCATTCCTTCAAATGCGGCCATTGCTGTAAATAGCACTTTCAAGTACATTGAGGTAGAAACGGATGGAAAGAAAGTAATCCTGGCAAAGGAAAGAGAAAGCGTGCTTAAAGATCTTGACAAGGAATACAAGATATTAAGAGAGATAGACGGAAAAGAACTTGTTGGACTACGTTACAAACATCCTTTTGAAGACATACCCCAGATAAAGAAAAATGCAGATAGGATAGGGATTGTAATAGACGGAAAAGAGGTATCCTCTGAGGAAGGAACGCCGTTTGTTGAAATAAATGAGGGCACTGGCTTAGTTCATTCTGCTCCTGGCCATGGTGAATCTGACTATAAGATAGGTATGGCAAACAATTTACCGATTCTTTCACCTGTTAATGAAAACGGAAAGTTTACTGAGGAAAGTGGATGGCTAAGCGGGGAGGACGTACTTAACGTAAATGACAAAATAATAGATTACCTAAATAAAAAAGGTTTGTTATTTGCAGAAAAAAAGATAATTCACAAATACCCACATTGTTGGAGGTGCAAAACCCCATTAATAACGAGGGCAAGCCAGCAGTGGTTTTTAAGCATAGCAAGGATAAAAGACGAGCTAATAAACGTGTCAAAAGGCATAAAATGGGTTCCCCCTATTTCAGAGGACATGTTTGAATCATGGCTTGCAAATGCGCAGGACTGGGTTATATCTAGGCAAAGATACTGGAATACGCCTTTGCCAGTATGGAAATGTAACTCATGTGAAAACACTATAGTTATAAGCAGCAAGAAAGAATTGCTTGAAAAAGCCGGCTTAAAGGAGATAGTTGATTTGCACAAAAGCAGCGTTGACAAAGTAACAATAAAATGTGATAAATGCGGCGGTGAGATGAAGAGAGTGCCTGATGTAATGGATGTTTGGATAGATTCTGGATCTGCTTCATTTGCTGCATTAAATTATCCTGCTACTAAGGAAGAATTTGACAGGTATTTCCCCGCAGATTTCATTTCAGAAGGAAACGACCAGATAAGAGGCTGGTTTTATTCCTTGCTTGTTATGGGTTACATAACCACCGGAAAACTGCCATACAGAAACGTTTCTATGCACAGGTTTATAGTCGGAGAAGACGGGAACAAACTTTCAAAAAGTGAGGGCAATTACAAACCGATATCAGAACTCATAAAGGAGGGATACAGCAGAGATGCATTGAGGATTACGCTTCTAAAGCACAACTTGGATGATGTAGCTGTCTTTACCTTGAATGACCTAAAAGACGATACAAAAACAATAAATCTTTTCTATAACCTTGGAAATCTGTATGTGTCTGCAAAGGAAATGCTGAAAAATGAAAAAACGCAGGAGATTAACCTTAGAGTGGAGGACCGTTGGATAATATCAAAATGGAACAGGGTAAAAAAAGAAGTTCAAGCAGACCTTGACAACTTCAGAACTGACTTTGCACTGAATAAACTGACAGATTTTCTGGTTAACGATCTAAGCAGGACATACATAAAACTTGCAAAAGGAAGAATGTTTGATGACAACGATTATACTGCTTTTAAGACGTTTGAACACATACTTAAAGAGCTGTCGATATCCACATCAGTATTCCTGCCATTTATCTCAGAGAAAATATTCAAGATGGTAAACAGGATTGGAAGCACCGTAACATCGGAATTTCCAGCGGTTAACGAAGCGCTTATAGATGAGGAGATAGAAAACAGAATGGAAAGAACAATGGAGATACTGCAAGGTATTCTATCTGCCAGGGAAAAATTAAAGCTGAACCTTAGGAGACCGCTTAAAAAAGTGGCAATACCAACGGTTCACTCCGGCCAAATTCTTGAAGATATAATAACAAGATTGGGCAACATACTGCATATTTCCTACGACTTAAATGCCGATGATTTTGACCCTACTATAGATTTTTCAAAATTAAAGCAGAGGATGCAGCAAAACGACATAACAATTGCTACTTCAAAATTCCTAGAGCTTACAAAGGAAACGGTAATAAGAAACCTAAGAGAGGGGCTTAAATTAAGCTCGGATGGAAAAGATTACAGCATACTTTCCACGGAGATAGATTTAAAACCAAAGTCAAAGGAAGAGGTTCAATTTACCGCCGGCAAAGACATTATAGTTATAGACTCTGGAATAACAGATGAAGTTAAGCTGTTGTGGATAAAGAGAGAGATAATAAGAGCGGTACAGAACATAAGAAAGGAATTAAAGATGAACAGAACAGATTCTATTAAACTCCAGATAACCATAGACAATGAACCGGAAAACAGTATAAAAAATGCGATAATGAAGGAAGTATTAGCAAAAACAGGCAGTGGGGAGGGCAAAACCGAAAAACTATTAAAGATACAAGATTTAAATATATCAAATAATAACATCGTTATAGAGGCATATAAATAATGGTAAACACAAAAATATACAAAGTAGAAAATGTAGTAGCAAGCATCTCCCTCAAGGTACAGATACCTTTGAATAAACTTAAGAAGCTACCAAATACAAAATACAATCCGGAGCAGTTCCCTGGCCTAGTTTTCAGGTTCCCAGACATGCATGTAACATTTCTTGTTTTCGGAAGCGGTAAGCTTGTGTGCACAGGGGGAAGGTCAAAGGAAGACATAAAAACGGCAATGGCAAGGCTTCTTAAAGAACTGAAAAAAGTGGGCGTTACTGTTAAAAGCGAATGGAAAATAGACATACAGAACATAGTTGCGAGCGGAAATCTTAACAGAACATTAGATTTAAACAAGATAGCTTATAATATAGATGAAACAGAATACAATCCGGAACAGTTCCCTGGCCTAGTTTACAAACTGGTAAATTCAAAAATAACCTTTCTTTTGTTTGGAACCGGAAAGATAGTATGCACTGGAGCTAAAAACGTAGAAGAGATAGATGAGGCAATAAAGGTTCTTATAAACGCGATAAAGAAAGCTGCAAATTGAGGCCATAATGAGAAATAGGAAAACTTTAGATTACGTAACAATTTTCTTTAGCTTGCTTGGCCTTGCCGCTATGCTCTACCTTCTTTTATCGTTTACATTGAATTTGATATCAAAGAACAGCTGCGACATAATAAGCTCTGTTGTAAACTGCTCAAAGGTAGTTACAAGCAATTATTCTACATTGTTCGGTATAGACTGGTATTACTACGGCATAGGCTTCTTTTCACTGATACTTTTGCTTTCTGTTTTAAGGCTATTCAATAAAAAGGAAAAACTAAACAAAAGATTTGCACAGGCCATATTTGCATTGAGCATATTCGGTGCAGGAATTGCCTGTTACTTAATATACGTTGAAATATTTTTAGTTCATCACATATGCATACTATGCACTACAGGGCACATAGCCATATTCGGTTTGCTAATAACTTCTATTTTCAGATTTACAATTTTCAAAGACACGATTTAACAAGTCCGCCGAGAATTCCCCTTTCGTAAGATAGGGGATAAAAGGCGGTAAAAGTATAAAACATAAGTAAGAGTAAATAAAATATGCGTAATTACAAATTCAGGTTATACCCGAATAAAGTAGTAGAAGCAGAGCTTAACAGGCAATTGGATCTATGCAGATGGACTTACAACCGGCTTCTCGAAGAACTGAACAAGGCAAAAGAAGAAGGAAGAAAGCTTAAAAGATATGACACGCAAAAGCTTCTAGTAAAGCTTAAGGAAGAAGACAAGCCAGAGTTAAAAAACGTCTACTCAAAGACCTTGCAGATGGTAAACCAGCAGTTATGGAACAACATCCATACCTTAGCTGGTAGAAAAAAGAAAGGTTATAAAATAGGAAAATTAAGGTTCAAAGGCTATGACTTGTTCAAATCAATATTCTACAATCAAAGCGGTTTTATCATAGGAAACAAGAAGATAATCCTATCCAAAGTAGGGAAGATAAAAGCAGAATTTCACAGGGAAATAAAAGGAAACATCAAAGGAATCATAATAAGCAAGAGAGCAGACAAGTGGTTTGCCTGCATCCAAATAGAAAATTCTAAACAGGAAAAGAAGCAGATAAAACTAAAACCAAATACCTCTCAAAAAGCAGTAGGTATAGATGTAGGATTGAATCATTTTCTTGTGGATAGTGGTAATAATTATGTTGAAAATCCAAGATTCCTTCAGAAGACTGCGGATAAGATAGCAATGCTTCAAAGGCAATTGGCAAAGAAAAAGAAAGGATCTAACAGAAGAAACAAGGTAAAATTACGATTAAGTAAATCTTACGAGCATCTGCAAAACCAGAGAAAGGATTTTGCACATAAGCTATCTACGGAATACGTTAAAAACTATGGAATTATTGCAGTTGAGAATCTGAATATCCAAGGCATGGTTAGAAATAACAGGCTATCGAAAAGCATATACGATGCTGCCTGGAAACAGTTCATTTCATATCTATCCTACAAGGCTGAAAGTGCTGGCAGGATTTTAGTGAAAGTAGATCCGAAAGACACTACGCAAACATGCAGTGTCTGCGGTCGAAAAAACACAGAGCATTTGAATTTATCACAGAGAACATTCAAATGCTCATATTGTAAAATAGAACTTGACAGAGATTGCAACGCATCAAGAAACATACTCATAAAAGCGTTATATGGTAGGGAACCTGCCAGTATGCTCGCAGAGCTTAGACCTCTACGGCAGAGAAAGCTGCCGCAAGTCAGGGTGTTGAAGCGAGAAGCTCCATGCAAAAGCTTGGGGTAGTTCACTGAAAATTTTCTGCAAGAAATAAAGATAGCTTACGCTATACCCAATAAAAAATATTACCGGTTTTAAATGTGACTGTGTGATTTACGAAGTTTTGGCTGATTAGTAATCGTGCGCTGAAGATCTCGGCTTTCGCCTTGGTCCTTACACGCCGATTCTATCAACGGGGTCTTCTTCCCCAGCCTCAACGATGCCTATTTTTACGGAGGGTTTCGA
>JAKAAG010000018.1 GCA_021797085.1 Nanobdellota archaeon | reverse complement strand
ACAGCTACTATCACTATTATTAGGATAGCCCAGCCGTAGGTCATCATGTACTCTAGAGCTGACTGGGATCTTTTTGATTTTATTGAAGAAATTTTATTACTCTTGAAATCTCTGGAAAACGCTTTAAATAGCATATTATTTATATAAAAACAAGGGATATAAATATTTCTTCATTTAGTAGTCACTTAATGTAAGTGTGATATGACATGGCCCGAATAGCAAGGTTTATTCTCAATATAAAACAAATAAAATATAAAGGATAAAGTTTATTATTATTAATGGTCGTAAATCCACTTAAAAACAAAAATTCAAATAAAAAACAATTACCAGATGTTATAATAACTAAATTACAGATTAAAGCCAAGAAATTCAGTAGACGTTTATATTAATATGGCAAATGGAAACTACAAAACTATAGACACAGATTTATTAATAATTGGAGCGGGCGGTTCTGGACTAAGAGCTGCGGTCGAAGCTCTTAACACTGGTGTAAGTGTAACAATACTGTCTAAATCTCTGCTTGGGAAAGCTCACACTGTTATGGCAGAGGGTGGAATAGCCGCTTCTCTTGGGGATGTAGACCCTGAAGACAACTGGAAAGTTCATTTCAAAGATACGATGGTAGAGGGTGTCTACCTTTCAGACTGGAGATTAGTTGAAAAACTAGCAAAAGAGGCACCAGATAGAGTATACGAGCTTGAAAGAATGGGTGCACTGTTTGACAGAACGCCTGAGAAAAAGATAATGCAGAGGGCCTTTGGTGCGCATACTTACAGAAGGCTATGCCATGTGGGTGACAAAACTGGATTAGAGCTTTTGAGAACTTTAGAAGACAAGATAATTCATAGCGAAAATGTAAAGATAATGGATGAAGTCTTTGTAACAAAATTAGTAAAAAAGAATGACAAAGTTATAGGAGCTATTGCCTTAGACATGAAAAAAGGAGAGTTCATTGCAATAAATTCAAAATCCACTATTATTGCAGGAGGGGGCTGCGGCAGGATATATGAGGTTACATCAAACTCATGGGAAAGCACGGGCGATGGAATAGCATTGGCGTTTGATGCCGGAGCAGAAATGATGGATATGGAAATGATGCAGTTTCATCCTACTGGAATGGTGTGGCCGCCTGGCGTTAGAGGCTTACTTGTAACTGAAGGCGTACGTGGAGAAGGCGGTTTGCTTTACAATACAAAAGGAGAGCGGTTTATGTTAAGATACTCTCCACAGAAAAAAGAGCTAGATGCTAGAGATGTTGTTGCAAGATCAATATACAATGAAATCCAAGAAGGAAGAGGCACAGAACATGGAGGGGTATTTCTTGATATTTCGTACAAAGGAAAAGACTTCATAATGAAAAAGCTGCCGGGGATGTACATGCAATTCAAGGAATTTGCAGGAGTCGATATAACAAAGGAAAAGATGGAAGTAGCACCTACAACGCATTATTATATGGGTGGAATAAAAGTAGACTCTGAAACTAATTCAACAAATGTAAAGGGTTTATTTGCAGTTGGAGAAGCAGCCGCTGGAGTGCACGGTGCTAATAGGTTGGGAGGAAACTCACTGGCAGATTTGCTGGTCTTTGGAAAGTATGTTGGAATAAATGCAGCAGAATATGCAAAAAAAGTTAACTTGGAAAGGATACCTGATAATGAAGTAAAGGAAGAGATAAAGAGAGTCAGTGAATTTATAAATCCTAACGGAACTAACCCTTATTCACTTACAGAAAAATTAAGAAAAACTATGTCAGAAAACGTTGGTATAGTAAGAAACGAACAAAACATGCAAAAAGCCTTATCAGTGATATTGGATATAAAAAAGGAATACAAAAACATAGGAGTTGCAGGCAACCTCCAGTATAATCCTGGGTTATTACAATGCCTTGAACTGCACAGTATGCTTGAAATATCAGAATTGTTGGTTAGGGGGGCAATAATGAGAAAGGAAAGCAGAGGGGCACATTACAGAAGCGACTTTCCCAAAAAAGACAGAAAATGGCTAAAAAACATAGTATTCAAGAAAAATGAAGATAAATTAGAAAGTTATACATTCTCGCCTCCAGAAATGCCACCTTACCTTAAAGAGATATTGCCGGAGGAAAGCTATGAATAAAGAAGTAAAAATAAATGTGTATAGATTTGATCCAAAGAAAGACAAAGAAGGAACATTCCAAGAGTTTACTGTTCCGGTAGAAGAAGGAATGGTTGTTTTGGATGCCGTACATTACATAGAAAATAACATAGACCCAACACTCGGAGTGAGATGGAACTGCAAAGCTGCAAGATGTGGTTCTTGTGCCGCGGAGATAAATGGAATGCCGAAGTTGATGTGCAAAACAAGAGTAGATTCATTGGGAGATAAAATACATGTAGCACCAATGAAAGCATTTCCAATTGTAAAAGATCTAGTGACGGACGTTTCCAAAAACTGGGATATAGCAAAAAGAATACCCGAATTTACCCCAAAAAAAGGGCTGAAAGAGCCTTGGCAGATAGACGAAATAGATATAACAAGGTCAAGGGAATTTAGGAACTGCATAGAATGTTTTCTTTGCCAAGATGTCTGCCACGTAATAAGAGAGCATGATAAAAATTATATAGGGCCCAGGTTTATGGTAAAAGCTGCATCATTGGATACCCATCCTTTGGACTCAATAAATCGCTCAAAGTTTCTGTATGAAGAAGGCGGTGCTGGCTACTGCAATATAACTAAATGCTGCCAGTCTGTTTGCCCTGAGCACATAGCAATAACAGACAATGCAATAATCCCTGAAAAGGAAAGCATAGTTGACAATTATTATGACCCAGTAACTATGCTTTTCAATAAAATAAGGAGAAAACATGGACAGTGAAGCAAACTTTTTTAGTACAATGAAAAAAGCGATTCCTGAGTTATTAGAACCCAATTGGAGGTTGTGGTCCTTCTTGGCGATATTGCTATTTGCAATAGTTGCCCTTTTTGTTTTTCCAGTAAAGGAATACAAAGGACTGATAGATCCTTTCTATTCTCCAACCATATTAGTTGTTCCCGTTGTGGGTTTGTTTAGGCTGACATGCTATGCTTACCGTAAAGACTATTACAGAAATATTTTCAACCATCCACAAAGCTGCGCTGCTGATGAAAGAGGAGATTCTGCAAGCAGAGGTTACTCTGGAGAAACTACATTGTTTGCATTTAACAACCTGCACAGATACTTACTATATATAGGAATAATACTCCTTCCATTTTTCTACTATGATTTTTATGTTTCAGTAACTTACTTTGGAGGATTTGTACTTAGATTTGCTAGTCTTCTCATATTGACAAATGCAATACTTTTAACACTGTGGGTTTTCTCGTGCCATGCCTTTAGACATGTTTTTGCCGGAGGTAATGTAAAATGCTACGACTGTGCATTGAACCCCAAAGCAAGAAAGGGATTCTTCAACGTTCAGTCTATGTTAAATAAACACCATGAAGAATGGGCATTTATAAGCTTAGTATTCATAGTATTGGTAGATTTATATCTTAGGGCGCTGGCAGCAGGATGGCCAGTGGACTTTAGGATATTGCAGGTGGTATAGTATGCACTTTCCCGACAGATATAGATATCCTCTATTTTTCATTGGATTGCTTTTGATGATAGTTTCTGCCTTCCTATACAAATATAACATTTTAACACTGGGAGTAGAAGAGATATTAGTTGTAATAGGCACTATATTTTTCGTCTTCTCTATAGCTTCTGCCCTTATTAAGTAAGCAATCGAGATTTTCTAGGCCTTGGAAGCAATGGAAGAAATATAATTGATATTAATAACAATCCCGCCATATAATACATTGCAATTATTATATTTGTAAAAGTTAAGAAATAAGTCATCAGAGCTATCCCAAATGCTCCTCCTAAGATATTTCCTGCTCCCCACACCAAGCCATAGGCAGTCGAATAGTATTCCTTTGGTACTAACTGATAGGTATAATCCAAAAGCACCGAAAAGCCTGTGAATATCAGAAAAGCCAAAACTGCATAGGCAAATGTTATAATTACAACGTTTGTTGTAGCAAGGAATAATATAAAAGCCAGCAAGGAAAAGACAGAAGTTAACGTGATAGTAAACCTGCCGCCTTTTATAGTGGTAATATAACCAAAAATCGGCTGCCCTAGTATAGCAGGTATGAAACTTATAGTAAGTATGATGCCAGTAAATGCAACTGACCCAGTAATCTTATCAAGGTATTCTGCAATAAAAGTTACTGTACCCATAATAAAAGCTCCTTTTAGGAAAATAGGAACCAATGCAGAGTAAAGACTTCTTTTTATTCCTTCTGGCAAATATTTCTTCTTTTTAATTTTTTTGTGCTTTTTATAGGGCCTTGTGAAACCAGACATCCCAAAATATATTATCATTGATAAAATCCAAACATAAACAGCAAGTACCTCCATCCCCCTAAAACTTCCGAAAAATAATAGCAGAAAAGTTATCACAGAAGGCATCAATGCTCTGCCCAGACTACCGAATGCCCCGTTTATTCCGAGTATTTTCCCAAGGTCTTTGCTTTCATATACAAAAGAAAGTACTGAGGCACCTATCGGATGGTAAAATGCCTGGCCAGAACCCAAAGCTACAGAACCTAAAACGACAAAGATTATATAATAACCAGTATAGATAAATCCTAAACCGAAAAAGAATGCTGCCAACCCTTCTAACGCTATTCCAAATGCCAATAATAACCTGTCATTGTTTAGCCTATCAGAAAACTCCCCTATTGGCAAGCTTATTACTCCATAAAGTACATTATAGAGTATTGCATTTACTCCGAGGAAGGCAATGCTCACTCCTGGCAACTTGGAGAAAAAAACTATGAGTATTGAAAAAAGCAGAAAATTACCATCATTAGCAAAATGGGTTAAGGAAGTAAATAACAAGGCCCTTTTCCTGCTGAAAGATTGCATATTTAACGCATTTACCTTTTATCTATAGGCAAATACTCCAAATCGATTTTTCCAATGTACTCTTCCAATGGCCTGAAAAGCTTGTTGTTTCTCCAGTATTCTATTACATGGGAGCACCAGCCCACAGTTCTGCTGGATGCAAATACAGTGTCAAACAATTCTGGCTTTATGTTAAGGTGCATATACAATGGGCCGGAAAAGAAATCCACATTCGGCCATATCCCATGACTTTTCCCTAACCTTTCTATCATCATTTTCTCAGCTCTTAAAGAGATCTCTATCAAGCTATTTATCTCCTCATTTGAATTACCCTTTATTTTATCCAAATAAGATTTAAGAATTCTAGCTCTAGGATCATAAGTTTTGTATACTCTGTGCCCAAAGCCCATTATTTTCCGTTTTCCCGCCAGCGCTTCTTCTATGTAATTTTCAGTGTTATTGGGATTCCCTATTTCTTTCATCATTTTAATTGCAGCTTCATCCGCACCACCATGCAAAGGCCCCTTCAATGCCGCTACGCCAGCAGTAACGCCTGCGTATATGTCTGCCAAAGTGGAACAAGCAACCAAAGTTGCAAATGTAGATGCATTTGAACTGTGCTCTGCGTGAAGAATAAACATTACGTCCATTAACTTTTCAAAATCTTTATTGGGTTTCTCGCCAGTAAGCATGTAAAGGAAGTTTGCAGAGTGGTTTAAATCATTATCTGGTTCTAATATCTCCTTTCCTTCTTTTATTCTGCCAATAGCGGCTGCTATTGTGGCTGTCTTTGCTATTATCTTTATTGCTTTCTCAATGTTTTCATTTTCGTTGTCACTGTAAGGCTTACTGTCATCAGCTGAAAGAGAAGACATTGCTGTCCTTAAAACATCCAAGGTCTGCGACTCTTTTGAAAACCTACGTATTATTTCCTTAGTATTCTCAGATATCGATCTTTCTTCTTTCATCTTTTTAATGAAATCGGCAAGTTCTTTTGAGTTTGGCAATTTACCATATAACAAAAGATAACATACCTCTTCATAAGAAGAGTAATTTGCTAGGTCTTCTATTTTATAGCCTCTGTAATAAAGTTTTCCTTCCTGACCGTCAACTTTACATATTTCTGATTTAGTAATGTATACTCCTTGCAAACCTTCCTTTATCTCAAGGCCTTCTGCCATTTTATACCTCCAAACCTTTCAATAATGGTTCTATATCAGTCATTGGATTCCCGTTTTCATCGGCTATCTTTTGCGATACTGGCGATGGAATCTTTCTTGCCTGTAACCTGCTTTCGAATGTGTCCGGATCCTCATTCTGGAAGAAAATACCTGTATGCATATTATCAGGATCTTCACTTAACAACATTTTTATTGCATTTAACTTCTTTTCATTAACTTCTTCCTTATTCGATGGATCTTTAACATAGCCATCGTAATCCTGTGGTAATGGCTTTAAATGAGTATTAAACCAAGGAGCAGATGTGAACTCGGGGTTGTATGTCGGGCAACCTTGCATTATGTCTACTAATGCTAAGCCCTTGTGCTGTATGGCTTTTACCATTATATCAGCAAGTTCGTTCACTTTAAAGCTCTGGGCCCTTGCAACAAAATTATAACCTGACATTATTGCAAGTGAAAGTGGGCTTAATGCACCATTTATATTAGGGGCTGGAAGTGATTTTGTCTGTCTTCCTTCTGGCAAAGTAGGACTGGCCTGGCCTTTTGTCAAAGAGTAAACGCCATTGTCATGTATAAACAGCTTGATATCAGTATTTCTTCTTCCGGCGCTTATGAAATGACCCACACCTATACCATAAGTGTCTCCATCTCCACTGTCTAATAGAACTGTCAATTCTGGATTCGCTAGCTTAATCCCCTCAGCAAATGGTATTGGTCTACCATGCAGAGTATGAACGCCGTTTACATTTACTAAATGCGGTAATTTAGAAGAGCAACCTATTCCTGAGACTATTACTGTCTTATGCGGATCCAAGTTAGCTTTTACAATTGCATTCTTGACCGCTAGTACAATTCCGCTGTCACCACAACCAGGGCACCAGTCATTAAATTCATTTGAAGTCAAACTTTTAACATCAGTAGCCATTGAGTATCACCTTGTTTTCTCCTTTTATCACTTTGTCAATTGCATCTGCAACTTCGTCATATCTTACCAACCTTCCATTGTACTTCAATATCTCATTTGGTATTACGAAACCAGTAACTGAAGCAATGTGTTGTTTTAGCTGCGCTGAGATGTTCTCTTCTAGAACGGCTACTTTCTTTGCGTTCTTTAGAATATCAAATATTTCATTTGGCAGTGGATGAATTAATTTTATTTGCAGAACTGCAACGTTCTTTCCATTTGCCGCCTCTTTCAAGGCTTCTGAAGGCCCTCCCCACGTAACTACTAAGAGATCTGCAGTCTTAGGATCTCCAATTAAAGTAAATTTGTCCTCTTTTTTTATTTCTTTTAGTATTTGAGCATATTTTCCATTTCTTTTTTCCATCATTTTTATTCTATTATTAGGATCCTCAGAAACGTGGCCCCATTCGTCATGTTCATCTCCTGTGAGCCAAAAAATCGCGTTGGGGTTGCCCGGAACTATCCTATCTGAGATATTGTCCTCTGTAAATTTGAATCTCTTGTATTCACCATTAACATTATCAATTAACTTGCCTCTATCAACTTTGTAATTTTTCTTTATATCGAGAATTGTGTTTTTGCTTATATTCATCGAACCTTGTGAAATTGCCTTTTCTCCAAGCACTATAACTGGAAGTTGATATCTTTCCGCGTAATTAAATGCCTCTGCAGTCATCTTTATACTGTCCTTTACATCCCCTGGCGCAATTACTATCCTTCCAAAATCTCCATGTCCTTGATGAACTGCAAACATCAAATCACCCTGCTCAGTCCTTGTTGGTTGACCAGTTGCTGGTGCTCCTCTTTGGTGGTCAACTAAAACAACAGGAACTTCATTCATCCCTGCCCAAGTGACTGTTTCTGACATTAATGAGAGACCAGGGCCGGAAGTGGAAGTTGAAGCTCTTGCTCCAGCTATTGCTGCGCCTGTTGCCATTGCCAGAACTGCCAGTTCGCTTTCCGGTTGAACAACGCGTATTCCCAGCTCTGGATGAGATTCTATAAACACACTTTCATCACTAGCGGGCGTTATTGGATAATAAATCTGCATTTTGCAACCGGCTATCGCTTTACCTATCGCAGTAGAAGCAAACCCTTCCATATAAAGCTGTTCTCCTTTATTTTTATTGTCAAGTTTTGCTATTGGGGATATGCCCTTTGTCTTTATGTGGTTTAAGGTCTCAGTGGCAAGTGATTCGTTCTTGCTTTTCATGTACTCTATAGTTTCCTCTGAAACAGATATATCTAAATCAATAACACTCTTCGGCTTCTTTGCAAACTCTGTTTTTATTGCATCAACGATATAGCTATCTTCTAACCCTAGCAAATAACAAGAAGCTGTAACACAGATTATGTTCTTTGAGATTACCAATTCGCTGGTTGGCTTGTTCAACTTTTTTGCCACGCTTGTTATTATGGCGTCAAAGTCTATGTCAAGCACATTTATGTCTTTTCTGTTTATTTTGCTTTTGTCAAGCTTGCTGTCTACAACCAAAGTTCCATTTTCTTTAATGTCTTTAACGTGGCCGTCCTGAACAACCTCTCCCCTTTCGTTCACCTCACCTAGAACTGACTCTGTATCAAAAAATATTGCAATGTCAACTTTGCTTGGTATAGAAGCAACCTCTTTGTCAGAAACTCTAACGGTGAAAAAGCTATGCATTCCTTTTATATTTGAGAAGTACTCCCTATAACCATATATGTTGTAGCCATACTTCATCATTACTCTTGAAAACAGGCTTAAAGATACGTCTATACCGCTGCCCTGCTTTCCACCTGTCATCCAAGTTAATTCTGTCATTTAAAGATTCTTCCCAAGCCATCCTTTAAGCTGATCGGCTTGCATTGCACCAACAACACTAGCTTTAACTTTCCCGTTCTCTATCAATAAAGTAGTTGGAATAGCTTCAACGCCATACTTCGCAGCTATCTCTTGGTTTTCATCTACATTTACCTTCACAAGCTTAAATTTGTCTTTCATTTCCTCAGCAGTTTTCTCTATTATTGGAGAATACCACCTACAAGGCATACACCAAGGTGCCCATAAATCTACCAATACAGGTGTACTAGATTTGAGAACCAATTTTTCGAATTGTTCTTCGCCGTTTACTTCTTCCATTTTTTATTTACCTCCCAAATATCTGTTATATAAACAATATAACAGTTGTTTTTATTATATTTAATGTTTTGTATTTTTAAATATAATGTGTACGATATTTACCCCAGTTTTCTGGCTATAAAACCAGAAAGTTCGCTAAAAGTTTTTGCCACTGGAACATTTGCTTTTTTAAATGCTGCCAGCTTGCTTTTTGCAGTGCCAGTTTTACCAGATATGATGGCACCAGCATGCCCCATCCTTTTTCCTGGGGGTGCGTATATGCCGTCTATAAATGCAAAAACTGGTTTTTTAATGTTCCTTTTTATAAACTCGGCTGCCTTTTCCTCCTCATTTCCACCTATCTCTCCTACTATGACTATTCCTTTTGTCTGCTTATCCTCTTCAAACAACTTTAAAACATCAATAAAATCCATACCAGGAACTTTATCCCCGCCTATACCTAAAACCGTGCTTTCTCCCAATCCCGTTTCGGTTATGACATTTACTATTTCATAAGTCAATGTTCCACTTCTAGATATTACGCCAATTACTCCTTTTTTGAGTATACTGTTCGGTATTATGCCTAATTTTCCGATTCCAGGGGCCGCTAATCCTGGACAATTTGGTCCTATTATTTTTACGCCTTTTAACTTAGCGTATTCATTTATTTTTAGCATGTCTTGAAAAGGAACATGCTCGGTTATTATCGTAATCAATTTTATGCCTGCATCGATTGCTTCAATTACAGAATCCTTTGTCATTAAAGCAGGTACAAAAACTACAGAAGCATTAGCGCCAGTCTTTTTAACTGCAGTGTCTACATCATCAAATACCCTTACACCGTTTACTCTTTCGCCGCCTTTGCCGGGAGTAACGCCTCCAACAACATTTGTTCCAAAATCTATCATTGCCTTTGAATGAAATCTACCTTGGTGGCCGGTTATGCCTTGAACCAATACTTTAGTGCCTTTATCGATTAGAATTGCCATAACCAGCTAGTTTTACTACCTCCTTTATTGCCTCTCCCATATCCGTAAAGGCATCTATTCCATTTTTTCTTAAAAGTTCCTTTCCTTTGACTTCATTAAACCCCTTTAATCTTACTACTATCTTAAATGTTATGTTAAGCTTGTTTATTGCTTGTATAATTCCTTCTGCAACAGTATCCGCTTTTGTTACTCCTCCAAATATATTTATAAAAAGTACCTTTGGATTTGATTCCTTAACCAATTCTATTGCTTCGGCCACCCTTGCTGGATCGTCTGTTCCTCCAAGATCCAAGAAATCGCCTGCCACTCCCCCATTTAATTTTATCTGGTCAATTGTTGCCAACGTTAACCCTGCTCCATTTGCTATCAAACCTATGTTTCCGTTTAATCTAACAAAAGATATCCCTTTTTTCTTCGCTTTCATCTCCAATTCATCTGAAGAATACTCGTCCCTTTTGTATTCTGAATGTCTAAACAATGAATCATCCTCAATCGAAACTTTTGAATCCAAAGCAATTAATTCCGAGTCAGTTACCGCCAGAGGGTTTATCTCTACCAACTCAGCATCTTTCTCTGTAAATATCCTCCACATCGAACTTAGTATGCTATAGAATTGGACCCGGTACTTTTCATCTAATCCAATAAATTCAAAGGCTCGTCTCTTTTGATAATCAAGCATGCCAATGAAGATATCTAAATCCAAGCCTTTAATCCTAGTTTTTGGAATATTTTCTATGTCGACCCCTCCTTCTGGAGAAACCAGTAATACCGGCGATTTATTGCTTCTGTCTAAAGTCAAGGCAACGTAAAGTTCCTTTTTATGTTGTATTGCCTTTTCAACTAAAAAAGAAGTCGGTTTAAAACCATTAAAAGTAAGCGAACTTACTTTATTAAAAGCCGTAATAAATTCTTCATTTGTTTTAAATTTTAAAACTCCGCCGTTTACTCCCCTGTGGCCGGTAGGAACCTGTGCTTTTATTACATGCTCTTCCTCGAAATCTCTAAAATCCTTTGTAGAATGTATCAACTGGCCTTTTGGTATCTCTATACCGAATAATTTAAACAATTCTTTGCCTTCGAACTCGAGAAGATCGACCATTAATTAATAAAGAAGTCTTTTTATTAAAACCTTATCTGATAAAAACAAAGTATCAGCTATTTTGTAAATTTATTTACTAGTAAGTCAAATAACTCTTGATTTAAACATATTTAATAATTGAAATTAAAGATTACTTATGTTAGATTCATCGGTGCTAAATTTTTTGATGTTAGGCACAGCAGGAGTTTTACTTATCGGCTTTTTAGGCAGGGTTTTGGGTAAAAAGACCGCCATTCCGTACATATTATGGCTAATGTTCTTTGGCCTTCTGCTTGGCCCAGTATTGGGATTGCTTAAAAGAAATTCACTGCTTTCTTACCTTCCATTTATAATAAATATAATAATACTGCTTATGCTTTTTAACGCAGGACTAAGCATAAACTTGAGAAAAATAATACATACAATTTCTAGAGGTTTAATACTGTCTCTAACCAACTTCACCCTGTCTTTTATAGCGGTTTTCTTCATAACTTACTTTCTGCTAAATAATCTTTTAGTTTCCGGCCTATTAAGTCTAACTGTAGCAGGATTGAGTCTATCAGTGGTATCAAGCTTCAGCAGAAGAAGTGGCACTGAGAAGGCAAGAAACCTAGTAGAATTGGAGGCAACGGTTGAAGAGCCATTAACAATAATATTTGTTTTGGTCTTAGTAGGCGCGATAATACTACAAAACACGAGTATAAGCTTTGTTTCTGGGAAGGTAATATCAGAATTTTCAATAGGTGCTGTTATAGGTGCATTAATAGGTATGGCTTGGGTACCTATGATGAGTTATTTGCAGAGGAAAAGATATGATTACTCATATGTGGCTTCGCTCGCAATAGCTTTCCTACTTTATGTGTTTATAGGTGCCATAAACGGTAGCGGACCGATAGCGGTATTGGTTTTTGGTATAATAATAGCAAATGGGGAAAACATATTCAAATCATTAAAATACAAACACAGTATATCTTTCAATATAAACAAAGAATCCAAATCATTCAATGAGCTTGTTACATTTTTAACGACTTCCTTTTTCTTTGTTTATTTTGGTGCTCTTGTACTTCTGAATGATTATTTAGGATTTATATTTGGGATAGTAATCGCCTTAGCACTTGTTATAACTAAATACATATCAACAAAGATTGTTTTGTACAAATCTGCGTATGAACCAAAAGACAAGGCAATAATAGGGTCTATGGTATCAAGGGGAGCGGGTGCTGCGGTAGTCGCAGCCCTTCCTTTAAGTTATGCCATACCTGGAACAAATTCTTTTATAGACATAGTATTCGCGGTTATATTTGTAACAATATTTCTGAATAGCTTAATGATATCGATAATAAATAAGCAGAAGTACAAGGAGGAAAATAAGAATGGCTGATTCAACAACTTTTATATTACTAATATCAGCACTCATAATATTTTTAGGGTATATCGGAGAGCAGATATTCAGAAAAACGCATGTGCCATCGTTCCTTTTCCTTGTTTTTATAGGATTTATATTGGGCCCGGTTTTAGGAGTGATACAAAAGGCATCTTTACTGCCTTTGCTAGGTGTGCTTGCAGAAATAACCCTTATAATGGTCATATTTCATGGTGGATTGGATTTAAAGGCTAGAACGCTTCTAAAAGACGGTTGGAGACCATTTGTACAAGTTGCATTATACGTAAGTGTAAGCATAATACTTGTAACTTTACTTGCACATTTTGCATTGCACTTTGATTTGGTAATTTCACTGATATTCGCTTCTATAGTCGGTGGTGAAACTACAACCGTAGTTATAATACCCTTATCTAGACAGCTAGGAGTAAAAGACAAAACGGTGATGTTTCTAACGTTTGAGGCAGCGTTAAATTCAATAGTTTTAGTGGTTTTGTTCTTGGCATTTGTTGGTTTGTACCAAAGTGGAAATGCAAATATATATTCTACCGTCGATTCGTTAGTTTCTTCGTTTTCGATAGGCATATTTATTGGCTTAATACTTTCAGTAATATGGATTTACCTGCTAAATTATTTGAAAAATCAAAACTATACTTATGTTTTAACGCTTGGATTACTTTTCTTAACTTACGGCCTTACAGACAAAGCAGGAGGAAGCGGTTACCTAGCGGTGATAATATTTGGTATAGTATTTGGAAATCACAAATTCATAAGCGAGTTATTCAAAAGAAAGTTAAGAATGGACAAACTTGAAAAAGAGATATTTAATTTTCAAGGCGAGATAACCTTTATCTTAAAAACATTTTTCTTTGTATTCCTTGGTTTAATACTAAGTCTTTCATTCTCCAGTCTTTATTTCGGGCTAGCGGCTGGACTTGCTATATTAGGAATTCTGCTATTTTCAAGGTTTATTGCAGTTTCGGTATCAACATATAAGTCTGACATGGTAAAGGATAAGCTACCCATATTTATTTCTTTGGCCCAGGGTTTAACACCTGCCACTCTAGCTATATTGGCTTTAGAATATGGGATACCACAAGCCAATACCTTCTTGGTTCTTGTAACATATGTTATAATACTAACAAATGTAGTCACTACTGTAGGAACTTTTATAACATTAAGAGGAAAGAAGGTAAAAACAAATGCGGCAGCAGCTTAAAAGAAATTAATATCCACAAAAACATTAAATAAAATGGACAAATTCAGGGTAGAAAATGATTATCTTGGGCCAGTCAAAGTTCCTAGAGATGCATATTGGGGGGTTCAAACTCAGAGAGCATTGATGAACTTCCCCATTTCAGGGATAACGCCTATCAAAGAATACACTTATTCTATAGTTTTAATAAAGAAAGCCGCTGCAATTGCTAATTCAGAGATAGGCCTTTTAGAAAAGACAAAAGCCAACGCAATAATAAAGGCATGCAATGAAATACTTGAAGGAAAGTTTGACAATCAATTCCTAGTTGATATATACCAGGCAGGGGAAGGAACTTCAAACAACATGAATGTAAATGAGGTCATAGCAAACATTGCTATTGAAAAGCTTGGAAAGGAAAAAGGAGATTACTCTGTAATACATCCTAATGATGATGTAAATATGGGCCAGTCTTCTAATGATGTTATACCTACTGCTACAAAGATAGCTGCTTTGCAGCTTTCAAATGAATTGATAAAATCGCTTTCGGAACTAGAAAAATCTTTTTCAAAAAAGGCCGTTGAATTTGATAAGATAATAAAAAGTGGGAGGACACATCTAATGGACGCTGCACCTATTCGCTTGGGGCAGGAATTCAAGGCATGGTCTGATTTGATTAAAGAATCGATTTTGAGAATAAAAGAGGCAAGCAAAGAGCTGGAAAACATAAACCTAGGGGCGACGGCTGTTGGTACAGGAATAAACGCTGATCCGAGGTATGTGAAAAAAGCCATAAACTACCTTAGAAATTGGACAGGCCTTAAATTAAAGCAATCCAAAGATTTACCGGCTGTTACAGAATCGCCATCTGATTTATTTGCTCTTTCAACGGCCATAACCGTTCTTTCTGCTGATCTAATAAAGATTGCTAATGATTTAAGGCTAATGAATTCCGGCCCGATAACTGGTTTAGCAGAGATAGTTTTACCAGCTGTTCAACCAGGATCTTCGATAATGCCGGGCAAAGTCAACCCAAGTATAGCTGAAATGGTGGATATGGTCTGCTTCAGAGTTATGGGAGACAACAGAACGATTGAATTAGCAACGCAAGCAGGGCAGTTTGAACTTAATGTGATGGAGCCGATAATAAGCTACTGTTTATTGCATGACTTAATAATTCTTAAAAATGCCTGCAAGGTATTCGCAGAAAAAGCAATAAATGACATAAAAGTAAACAAAGAAAGAATAGAGGAAATGGTGAATAAAACACCGGGTGTTGGCCTAGCATTAAATCCATATATAGGCTATGAAAAAAGCGCTGAAATAGTAAAAACTGCAATAAAGGAGGGTAAGACAATAAAACAGGTTGCGGAAGAGAAAAATGTACTTGAAAAAGAAAAGCTTGAAAAGATATTTGATCCTTTCAACCTTACTACACCAAGAAAATTAAAAGACAGAAAATAACGCTTATTAGCTATAAATGATATATAAATAAATGATAGTGTTCAGCTGTGCAATCGCAGGCTCAGACAGAATAAGCCTAGAAAGCAAAGCAATGAAAATAGCCAAACAACACGGCAAAAACCTTGAAATAATAAATTTTATAGACGAGATGGTTAAGGTTGCAAATAAAACAAACCCTTATATAAATTCAAAAAACATTCCAAACTTAGATATAGAAAACATTAGATTGCTAAAAGAGAACGCCTTGAAAAACATAAAAACCTTAATAGAAGAAAACAGGAAAAAAGACTACATAATTGACGGCCACATGTCATTTTGGTGGAGAGGGGGCCCGTTAAGCTTAATAAATTCAAAGGACATGCGTGCATTAAACCCTGATTTTTTCATATCTGTTTTAAATGATCCAAACACTGTAAACAAAAACCTGCAAAAGAAAAAATCTTGGGAAGATAAGACAGTTGACGAATACGAGATAGCTTTGTGGTCTGAACTTGAGCTTTATACTGCAGATTTAATAAGCAATTCTATAAGCAGAAAAAACTATGTTATTGGCTCAAAGGAAGACCCTAACACTCTTTATGAATTAATTTACAGGCCTGACAAGCCAAAAGCCTACATAAGCTATACTATAGAGCACAGGAAAAGCGGATATGAGGCACTAGAAAAATTTATAGGAAAGATAAAAAAATATTTGATTGTTTTCAACCCGAAAGCTGTGGATATTGATGCTTATAAGGAGAATGCAAATGAAAGGACAAAAAACTTAATCTTTAATCAAACAGTAAGAAGAGATTTCCATTTAGTGGATCAAACAGATATTACAATTGTTTATCTTTCTGATTTGGTTTATTCAAGCGGGGTTGACGGTGAAAGGATGCATGCACATTTTACAGGCAAAAAAGTGCTTCTTTATTTTCCATTCGAAAAATACAGCCCTTTCACACCTTACTTTGTAGATAACATGTTTAAATCCGAAACAGATTTGATAAAAGAGATAAAGGAACTTTCAAAAAAATACAGACTAAAACAGAAACAGTGAAATTTTAATAGTAATTTTAAAAAGTTTAATTATTTAATAAGTCTAACTGACCTTAATATCTTCTTGTAAATTGTATCTACAATTTCATAAAGCTTGTTGAAGTACTTATTGTTGATTAAAATTGAATAGATTATAAACGCTATTGCAACACCTAAAACTACCCCCGCTATAACATCTGTAGGGTAATGGACCCCAACGTAAACCCTGCTATAAGAAACCAAAGCCGCTTCAATTACTAAGGGGATAGAATACCTCTTTCTTAAAAAAAGAAACGCAACTGCCGCGCCGCCTGCAACTATCAATGCATGCCCTGATGGAAATGAGGAATCCAAGTCCTTTGGAACTAGAACATGGTCTACAGAAGAGAGTAACGGATTCAGGAATGGCCTTGGCCTATAATAAACCGCTTTTAGCGATAATCCAATTATTATTATAGCTATGAAGACTATTACTAGCATTACGGCACCTTTCTTTGCCTTCTCGTTGTTGAAAGCGCTGCCTAAAATCCACATTAAAGCGACTACAGGCACCCAAAAGTACTCCCTTCCGTAAATTGCAACCGCTGCAAAGAAAGGATCTAAGAAACTAACACTCCATTTTTCGTTTATCAACTTAAAAACTGTTAAATCAAAGCTATTCGAGATCTTGAAGTTTACAAGAAAAAATATTATCACGAAAATTACCACCAAAGCTATACCACTAAACAACAACTTCTTATTAAGCATTATTATAGAAAAATAAGCAGCTTTAAATTCCTTTCTATATAT
>JAKAAG010000017.1 GCA_021797085.1 Nanobdellota archaeon | reverse complement strand
TTGAATTGCATATCGTTGAGGAGATGGTGAAAGGTGTGAAACCGCTGCTTGTGAATGTAACGCTTGAACTTGGATTAAAAATACCCATTGAATAGAGGATAACAGCTACAATTACTATTATTAGGATAGCCCAGCCGTAGGTCATCATGTACTCTAGAGCTGACTGGGATCTTTTTGATTTTATTGAGAGGGCATTATTACTTAGACCTATGAAAAGTTGTTTAAATGACATATAGTTTATTAAAAAACAAGAAATATAAAGATTTAAATGACTATTAATAGTAAGAATCCCATTTTGGAGCGCAGAAATCAATTTTAGGAAAACTTACCTTAAAGCCGTAACAGCTGTAAATCATTATGTTTTTAACGTATTTTAGAAGAGACCAATTCTGCTTCTTTATTTTATTAAGAACTATATCTGCTGAAGAAAGCGACTCAAAAAAATGGTAAAGCTCTTCTTTCTTAAGGACTTGTGGTGCTTTTTCAGCTAACCAGATCTCAAAGTTCTTAGCTTCCATATCTGATGCAAAGTATATCTCCGTGTTTTCTATTTTACCGGAAAATACTGCAGTTATCTTTTCAAATATTGAATCATCAGAATTTCTAAATGTGTCTAAATGGCTAGAATTTGTTATATATATTGTGTTAAGATCGGTTATTACGCTGGCTATGTTTCCTTTCGCCCCTCTTACTATACTGTCAATCAAACCCTCACTTATTTTAAGCTTATTGTAAAGAACTAATTTTAAAGCAAAAGCTTTCAATACCCTATTATTCAGCTTATAAAACCTTGTAATCTCATAAGCTGAAAGATATCTTTTGTATTTGCTGCGGAAGATATCTCCGGTTTCTGATTCAAATATTATTATAGAATCGCTCGCTATCGAATTTAGCTTCTGCAGTATGGAAGGATCAACTGACAGCAATTTTTCTATGTCCTCAATGTAAATAACCTTTTTATTCTGCTGAAAAAGGGACTTCGAAACTGCCGTTCTTTTTATGCTTTCAAGCATCAAAGAAGATACACTCTGTGTGTCATCAACCAACTCATAAAGGTTTATAACTTCAAATGTGGCATTTAACTCGTTTGCGATTGCCTCCGCTAAGAAATTTTTCCCTGTTCCAGCCGGGCCGTTAAATATGAATCTAGACTTACCGCTTTTTATAGCTGTTAAAACCTTTGATGAAATGCTATTTGAATAATTCTCTACAAACATTTTTATCTCGGGTTTAAATAAAGAAAGCATATTCATTTAAGACTGGCCAAAAACGCAAGAAAGGCCTGGAACTGTATAAATGGTGTTGCCCCCTCTACTATCCTGTAATCGGTCTCTGCAAGTTTCTCGAAAACATAATTTTTTACCTTGTCATTAACTATATCGGTAGTTGAGATTATATTAAAGATTGAGATCAAAAGCTCTTTCATATTTATACCGCTGTCTATTATCTCAGAAAATATCTCTTTGGATTTCTTGAAATCTCCGGACAATGCAACTTTCAGCCCGTCCATCGTCTTTGAAACATCCATCAAACCGCTGCTTTGCAAAACTGCTTTAGCATCTATCTTTTTTGAAACGTTTGAAAGAGACTGCATCAAATTCACAAGCGTCCTTAAATCGCCTCTAGAAACGTAATCCAATGCATCCATTGCTTCATTGTCAACCTCTAGTTTCTCACTTTCAGCAATTCTTTTTATGAATTTATGCACATCTTCTTTTGAAAGCGGCTGAAACCTTAAAATCGCACATCTTGACTGCAACGGCTCTATTATATTGCTTTGATAATTAACGCTGAATATAAACCTGCAGGTTGCACTGTATTCTTCCATCATTCTTCTTAATGCTTGCTGCGCCTCCTGCGTTAAAGAATCTGCTTCATCAAAAAGGATTATTTTAAATGGTGCGTCTATCGGCTTAGTTCTTGCAAACTCTTTAACTTTGCCTTGTATAACGCTCAACTTCCTGTCATCAGATGCATTTAACTCGATGAAATTCTGGTCCCATATCTGACCAAATACTGCTTTTGCCAAGACTACGGCCGAAGTTGTTTTACCGACACCTGGAGGGCCAGACAATATCATGTGCTGTATCTCTTTCTTTTCGGCCATGGCCTTTAATTTTTCTACTATATCCTTTTGTCCTATTATCTCATCAAAAGACTGTGGCCTGTATTTTTCTATCCAAAGAGCCATAATCAGATATCTGCAAATAGCTCTGCAGATGGGTAGATTGTTAGACCAGTGGCTTTTATATCTAAAGGAATATATTTGGTTAAATGATCTGTAGATCTCATTTTTATTATTCTAAGTGCCCTTATAAATGAGCTCTGCCTCTCTACCATATAAAGAGCTATTACCCCGTCAGATGCAAATTCTTCTACTCCAAAAGCTGAAAGCTTGTTTTCACCATAAGGCATCTCCCCAATGAAGATTGCAGTGCAATTCCTTGCCTTTATTATGCTTGAAAGCTCTATTATCGCCTTTCTTATTGACATTATATCAGAGAAGAACATCTGCAGATAGGTTATAGAATCGATTATCAAGCGTTGAGCACCCATTGCATCAAGCTCTGAAGAAACCACCTCCTTCATTGAATCGTAATCTACCAAGGGTATAGTAACTATCTTTATTGTTCCATTATCAAGATATTCCTTCAATTTTGGATCAAACAGCATAAACTGCGAAACTAAATCTTCTGGACTTTCTTCCAGTGTGAAGTAAAGTCCTTTTTCCCCTTTTTTGGCGCCATCTGATAAAAACTGCATTGAAAATGTAGTTTTACCTGCGCCAGGCGTTCCTGTAAGGAATATTACACTATTCTTTGGAAATCCGCCTTTCAAAGCCTCATCCAACCCCGGTATGCCGGTAGATTCTCTTTCAACATCATTTTCGCTCTTCTTTTCCATTAACCCTCTAATATCATATCTCCCATCAACTGATATTTCACTCTTATAAGAGAATTCTGGCTAAGTATCTTAGCCCATCTTTCAATTAAATCCTTACTAACATTTAAAGATTGCGCTGCTTGCGATGTTGTGATTGAATGTTTTTCTTTGACTAATAAAAGAAGCTTATTTAGAGGGTTATTCATGATTTCATTTGAATCTTCTATGCCTTTTCCGGCATTTTTGCCAAAGTTAGTGGTTTCAAATATCTTCTTCTGCAGTTCAGACTGGGAACTTAGTTCGCCTGTAGGAGAGACTGCTTCAAGTGGCTGTATGACATTCTCATTTTCCTTGTTAACGATATTTATCTTAGATGGCATAGCTGATTGTATTTGATTTAGCTTAGCTTCCTTCTCTTCCATCGAAACCTTTGTCTCGGTTTTAGCTCCAGACTGTGCAACTGTTATCTTTTCTTCAGGCAGCTCTCCTGGCTTATAATTTGGACCGGAAGGCAACTCGTGTGCAATTTTGTTGATTTTCTGCTCACGCGCTGTTTCTACCTTTTGGGTTTCCTTCAAAACAGGGTGTGCTATTACTACTTCTTTTTCAGTGCTTTCCTGTTGCTGCTTAAGCTTTTTGTCTATTCCAAATAAAGGTATCCTCTTTCCCGGAGATAAATTTTCTGTTTGATTGACTTTATGTGTTACCGTACTTGAGGATGCCTTCTCTTTTGTTTCTGCAAGATTTATTTGGGGCACATCAGGCAATTCAACCCCTAAAGAAGAAGCTGCCCTAAATAAAGAGCTGTTTATGAATGAAACATCTGAGTAAACCTTATAAGAAGCATCCAAGATATTCTGTGCCACCTGCTTTAAGTTGCTGCCATTATCCATACATATTACTGTAAATTAAAGACTTAAATATATTTATCAATTCACAAATACAGATTTAAACCTTTATTGTATTTAATTTGCTTTCTAATCCTGAGATATAAGATAAGCTACACACCGGCGCAGTATTATTTAAAGTCTCGCAGATCTGTGCTGTAAGTATGTTTGCCGCGCCTAAAACAGTCTGGCCAAATGACCCGCTTGTTGGATTTTCAATCGAATTAAGCATGTCTTGGTGTGTGCTGTATGCCGGATTTAACCCGCTTGAAGTAAGATAAGTACCTGCGTTTATGTTTGCGCCATCAAATACGTACTGGTTATTGATATCAAAGAAAGGTACGCCCCCCACCAAAAAGTTGTAAATACCGAAACCATGGTAGGTGTTAAATGCTTGACTAGCAAGCACTACATTATTAAAAACAAAGGGGGAAACGGCAGCTATACCGGTAATGTTAACCAAAAATGATGACCCGGTCTCATCCAAAGGTATGAAATTTATGTAACTTGAATTGTAATAAGCGCCGACAAAGAAAGGTGTTGGATTATTGTCTCCATAAGGCGCTGCACCACTATCTATAGAAGGTTTAGATACTGCATCATAGAACAAATTCGAGTTATAGTCAAACGTAAATGTAGGAACATTTGCATCGCTTGTGGCAGACCTATCATAAAACAAATTAGAGAAGTTGCCGAATCTGGATAATGCAATTATAATTGCCCACCTCATCCCTGCACAGAATGGACAACCTTGTGCCCCTATGTAAACAAATGTCGGCTTGCCATTATATGTCAAGAGTGGCAGCTTAAATGTGGAACTTCCATTAACCTTTACAGTTGAATTACCGCCAACTTTTATAGGAACTATGTCGTAATTGTTAGTCCCTATCAATAAAACGCAGTAAGTGGGATTTGGTCCGTTTGAACTGTTTCCGGCAGGTACACATTCTACGTTACCATTTAATTGTGATTGACCTACTTCTTCTAATTGAGTGCTTAAATTTGACAATGCGCGTACATAATTAGGTTCTGATTGACCTATCGGCCCTTTGAAAAACTGAAGTGAAGTAGCTGAATTATTTATTGCAGAAAAATTAGGAGATACTAATGAATTTGGTATCGGAGAACTACCAAAATTTGAATTTGAAACACCTGATAAATTTGCAGAAGTAAATACCACTTTTCCACCTAGCACAGATGTTGTTGATTTAGAAGGAAAATGGATAACAAAAATGGCCAGTACTATAACAACTAGCGCAACGGCTATTACTCCTATGATTAAAGGCAGAGTTAAATTATTTTTGCCAGTATGTCTTTTAGCGCTTGAAACTTGATCGGCAGACAGTTTTTCATTTTCTTCCTTAAGACGCTGAATCTCTTTCAACCTTTCATTCTCTTTTCTTAGTCTTTCAAGCTCATCGTCATTATTAGCAGAAACTTCTACTTTCTTTTCCTCTATTTTGTTTTGAGTATTCTGCTGAGTATTGTTTGAAATTTCACTGGTTTTGTCTACAGGCGCTGCTTTCTCCGGCTGCAAACCCTTATTTGAGTTGTCATTGCCATTAGTATCAGCATTGTGTTCTTTGTCTTCGTCTGGCATTTTTATGTTAATACCTGTCTGCTTAAATAAATTGCGGTATTGAATAGCCCGTTTTTTGTCATCCCTCTGCTTTCGTTCGAAAGCTTCTCAGTTGGATGCAACAACATTCGACTAAGCGCCGGAATACCGGTTTGCACCCTGAAGGTCTGCCGTTTCATCCTACTTTCAGCAATCAGCTTTCGCATCATCTCTTTGCACTGAAAACAGGTATCGTTTCTGCTCAGTTGCCTGCCTTTTACAGCAATGCATTACTGCACTTCAGTTTTAAAGGTGAACGGACTTCCTCCTTTCACTTATTTAAAGTGAAGGTCTGTTGTATACAATACCGCTATTATATATAGCAATCTACATTTAATAAATTATCATGGAAGTAAAAATCCTAGATGATAAAGACCTAAAGAAAGATGAAAGGCTTTACATAAAAGGGATTAGGTTAATTAATTCGGTAAAGATAGACTATAAAACGCAAAAGCACGTTTCTTTTCTTGTCCAAGGAGATAACGAACTGCACAATGTAATGTATTTTGACGAAAAACCGCAAGATAAAAAATGGCAGTGTGACTGTAAATGGTACACTCTCCAAGATAAGCTGTGCTCGCACATAATTGCTGTAAACCTGGCAATAAAAAACGGAAAATTAAAAATTGATCAGTAATACATGGACATGTAGGAAGGAACATTTAAGCCTGTACCGAATTTCTCCAGCTTTGCATTCCCTTCACTTAATTCATTGTCATGCCAGTAATCAACAGCCATCATGAAGGATATCAACCTTTCGTTTTCTATTTTATCAAGATTCTTTAATCCCCCCTTATCCAAAAGATATATTCTAGAGCCTATTACTTTATTTTTGTTAATAGTTTGCCTGTAAACCAGGGTTATTCCATTGCCTTCCTCTTCGCTGTAAAACCTTGCTTTTATTGTTTTGTTCAGGTTTTCTCTTTCTTCTTTTACATTTGGATATTCAAAGTACCTTTCTGATTTTATAAGGGAGTAATTGTCAAGGCTTTTTTTAGACAAGCCGTCATAAACCGAAACATTAAGGGATGCCAAATTTGGTATTGAATTCTTTTCGGAGAAATTTTCAGTGTAAAGTTCAGATGAGACTACATATGAATTGTTCGTTTCTTTTAGTTTTTCCATGTTTACAAGGAATAAATCGAGGTTTTTATCCAAGTACATAAGGTTCTTGCTTCCCTTTTTTGCTATTATGTGCTTGCTTTCTCCCTTGTTTTTATACCAGTTAAATGTGTCCATTGACTGAAGAACGGTTAAATCCTCATTTTTAGAGATAAGATTCAATATCTCTTCATCTGAAACCGTTATGTAATTCTGCTTTAGAAGATCATCTAAAATACCTTTTTCGTTTTTCGGCATCATCACTAAATTTAAGAATAAATCCTCTATAAATACTTATTTTAATGAACCCGTACGCAGTACCTTGCACACCCAGTCCTTCGGAGCAGATGCATGCTCTATCTCTTTAAGAAGAAGATCTGCCTGTTTTTGCTTTTCCAATTTATCCAGCTCCAAATAGATATAACCCTCTTCTGCTTCATTATGGCCTTTTAATACACGCACAACTGCTTGTGTTTTCTTTTTTGCATCCTCTATTTCATTTATGGATATTAACCTTCTCACTTCCTCCAATAGTTTAAGTATTGCGCCGTGCTCTGCCTCTAAACCCTGTATCCTCAGTTTATTCTCTTCAAATATTTCAGGAAAAAGGTATTCTTCTTCCCAAAACATGTGATTTCTAAGTGAAGAGACTATCAAAGCAAGCTTATCCATATCAGGCTTTAAACCCAATGAAAGCAGAAAGTCATTAAGATATGCATCAATTCTTTCATGGTCTTTGGTCAAAACGCTGTCAAGCATACAGAATTAAGAAAGCTAATTTATTTAACCCTTATATATAATTTTTATTTGAACACATAAAAATAAATAATAGAAAAAACTACATGTTTTTATGGTAGATTACACAGTAATAGGAAATGAAGTACAGTACTTAAAGGCAGAGATAAAAAGTGGAGAATCTATTCTGTGCGAAGCCGGCCATCTTACATTCAAATCATCGGATGCAACAGTGGAAAGCACTGCTGGCGGTTTGAAAGGGGCATTTTCCCATTTTTTAGCAGGTTCAGATGTATTTCTTCTTAAATTGAATGGCCCCGGAACAGCAGGTTTTTCGGGTTTTCTTCCTGGCAAGATATTAGAGATTTCCTTGAATGAAACGGGTATACTCGCTGAATATAATTCTTTTCTCTGCATGGACTCTTCCATTACATATTCTTCGAAATTCGCTGGGCTTTTTAAGGGCTTAATTGGAGGAGAAGGGATTTTCTTGGAAAAGTTTTCCGGAAACGGAAAGATCTTTCTACACGGTCATGGTCAAGTAATAGAAATTAACTTAGGAGAAGGCGAAAACATAGAAGCTGAAGCAGGTCACGTGCTTGCCTTCGAAGCGAATATGCAGTACTCTATAAATAGAATAGGCGGGATAAAAACGATGATTCTTGGAGGACTGGAAGGGGAAGGGCTATTCTTTGCCAGAATAAGCGGTCCCGGGAAGGTATGGCTTCATTCGATATCACTTGAGCAGCTTGCATTAAAAATTGGTCGTTATATTCCAAGAAACTAATAGTAATTTATTGAAAGTTAAATTATTCGCAAGAATAGTTTAAATTAGTTGATTCCTTTTATTAGTTTTAGTGGTATTTATTAAACTGCATTTACACTCCAAATTAACTTTTATTTAAAAGACGTAAGAAATATGAACAAACCAAAGTCTGCCCTCGCCAGGATTTGAACCTGGGTGCCCGGTTTAGGAAACCGGTATTCTATCCAAGCTAAACTACGAGGGCTATTCGAAATCTAAAGCTTTTTTAGCTTAAATCATTTGGTTTTAAAACTATAAATATTATCCTCTATCATATCTCTTTATTGTTTATGGCAGGAGATAATCCTTTTATAAGTATAACCTACTCAGAAAATGACACCATAGTGGACAGGGCCAATGAGAGGATAGAGCTGTTAATACTTGTAAATGAAGCAATGGAACATGGTGGTATAGTAGTACTTAAAGGTGCCCCCGGCATGGGAAAAAGCACTCTGCTCAATGCTGTTGAAAAAGAACTGAAGAAATCAAAAAACGTGGATACGATGAAGGAGGAGTTCACTCCTGCAGTTTACAATAAGATAAGAAACTTAAACATAAACCCCGCAAAAAAAATGCTTGTGGAACTTGATGATTTCAACAATATAGAAATGCTTGACAAATTAAGCCAGCAGAGAGTTATTGACCTTTTGTATAGCCTAAGCCAGAAAATTGCAATTTTAATAGTTGAAAACAGAGAAGAAGGCATTGAAAAGGAACTTAAATCACAGAGCAAGCAATTCAAAAAATACCAGCTCGAAGGGCTTTCAAAGGAAGACTTGAAGCAAATAATAATAAACAGATTAAATTCAGTAAGGCCTACAAAATCAGATTCCTTGGAGCCTTTCACTGAAGTAGAGTATGAAAAAATATACAAGAAAGCAAGAGGAAACCCAAGGATTGCACTGCTTATATGTTCTGCATTATATGACCAGAAAACAAACAGTATAATATAAAGAAAAATTAAGAAAGGTATGAAAACGAATATCAAAATAGCCCTACTCCTCTTAACAATATTTACAACAGTACTTATAGCAAGCAGTTTTTTCGCAGGTGTAAATCTAAAGTTGTTTTCGGTTATTTCATTGCAGACCGGAATAAACTACAATGTGACTTCCCCATTTTACTATTTGCTTTATATAATAATAGCTGGTTTGCTTGTTCCTACAGCTATAATATTGCTGCTTGTGAAATATAGAAAATTAAAGATAATAAATATAGTTCTTATACTTTTGTTTTTGTTTGTAATGTATGCCTTTTCTGACATGCTGCTCTTAGACATATTCGTTTTCCCTTTACACGGTAACTTAAATTCAAACAGCAGCTTGCTTGCCATCTTTTCACTTTTAGTCTATATTCTTCCAGTTATATTTACAGTATACTACTTCAAATACGCAGGGAAATACGCAAAAGACTTTTTAAACGTAATTTTGTTCGTATCAATCTCTGCTGTTATATCTCTATACTTAAACATAATAACGGCATTGATACTTATTGCGATAATAAGTGTGTATGATTACATTTCTGTATTCATAACAAAGCACATGCTTACGCTTGCAAAGGCATTTTCCGACAATTCATTTGGAGGAATATCATTAATGGCAAAAAAGGCAAAGAGACAGGAAATCTTCCTTGGTGGGGGGGATATGGCTTTTCCTGCAATCCTTGCAAACGAGTTTTTTCTCCACTACAATCTTCTTTCTGGGATATTTGCAATAATAGGCGCGGTAATTGGACTGTCAATAATATTGTTTTTAGGCAAGAAAGGGAAGGCTTACCCCGCAATGGCGGCGATAGGGCCCATGCAGTTCGCTTTCCTAGGTTTATATTTCCTTATAAGATTTATCTGATATAACAGCGTTATATATTTAAATTGGCATTGAATTAAAGACAAAATGGAAGTAAATGTAAAGGAAGAAGACGTTATAAAAGGTTTAAAGCAGTGCTTTGACCCAGAGATACCTGCTAACATCTATGATTTAGGATTGGTTTACAAGATAGAGATAAATGGAACTGAAGTAAAAATAACTATGACTTTGACATCACCATTTTGTCCAGTTACGGATTATTTAGTTGAGGATATAAAAGGCAAGGTAATAGATTTCTCAGGCGCTACAAAGGTAGACTTAGACATAACTTTTGACCCTCCTTGGACTAAGGATAAAATGACAGACGAAGCAAGAGCTGAACTGGGGATATAAAACGAAACTATTTTGAAGAATGTTTTGAAGATTAATCTAGGAAGTTTTTATCCTTTAACTTTTCAGGCAGGTATGTTTCTGTCATAAATGAAAGTCCTTTTGCGGTAAATGCATCTAACTCCACCTTGGCCCCCAATTTTTCCATTTTGTCAAGTTCTTCCATCCATTTCTTGTTGTTTTTAAACCAATCATAATTCTTAATCTGCTTTATTCTAGCCATATCAACATCCTTAAATTTAATAAGATGCCTTCTCAACCCATATTTATCTATATCCTCCATTGTCAACCCCATAAACTTTGCTTCTGGCAAGGAAAGTTTGTCTGAAACATGCGCTAAGGCAATTGAACCGAATTTGATGGCAGAATAGATGTAAACTCCCCATATATCTCCATCGGTTAAAACATAAACTGGAAGGTTGTGCTCTCTGCTAAGTCTTTGAAGCAATCTTCTTATCCCTCTTGTAGCCTGCCCCTGACTTGCTATTATAATGCAGTGCAGCTTCTTCCAAGCTTTATCCTCATTAAGTCTGTCCCATATAGTAGCTTTCTCCATGTATATTACAAATTTGGCGTCAACCTTTCTGAATATAAGGTCCTCTACATTACTTGGAACAGCCCATCCACCACTTCCCATTTTGGACCAGTCTATAACATCTCCTCTGTCTTCTATTGTTACTTCTCCTGCAACGGCACCATTTTTGTTTGCATTTATGTTCAACTGTTCCCTTGTCAGATCCGTTATAAGCTCTAAATCCTCTATTGCCTTGTTCGTCTCTATCTGATCATCAACTACATCTATCTTTGTTCCAGGTATTGTTCTCCTTACCTGGTAAAATGCCGACCTTAAGCTTGTATGCTTATCGCTCTTTATAAGTTCCCTACTTACTGCAGCCATTGCCATTGTCTGTATGAATTTTCTAACATGACCAACGTTCAAAAAATATCTCCTAGACAAACCGCTGCCCAATGTAATCATCCTGCTCTCTGTATCATATTTTACGTTTGACAGTCCTCTTACAGGCAAAGTCAAATAAGGATTCTCGCCTTTCTCTATTTGCTGGTAAACATCCTTTCCAAGCTTCTCAAGTATACTTAATCTCTTTTTCCTTGACTCTTCGATTTCCTTACTGTCCATGTTTATTCCTCCTCTTCTGTAGACGTATCAGATTCTATCTTGCTTGATATAACGTCTCCCTTGCTAAGACTTTCCTCCACGTTTGCCTTAACCTCTTCCTTCTTCTTTTCAAGAAGGCCCTCTATCTTTGCTTTTACCTTTTTCTCGTCTATATCCGTTAATTTTGAAAGCGAGTATGCAAGCTCTATACCATACTTGTCAAACAGACTTATTCTTTCCTGGAACAGGCTGCTTTTGTGTTTTCTGTTTAGAAAGACGGAAAGATTCCTGACAAGCTCCTGCAATGCAAGCTTTATCTCCTTTATTATTATTGGGTAACTTGCAACAGAATTCTTGCTTTCATTTGTATATGGAACCCATACAGATGCTATGTGAATTATGAAGACAAGCGGGCCTATAGGCACCTTGCTTTCTACCTTTAAGCCGTAACGTGCGTAATCTACACCCAAAAAGCTTTGAGTCAATGCGCATGAAGAAGAATCAAACAACAAGGGTATTTTATTTGCAAACCTCATCAGAATTGCCTTATCGTTTTGTATTTTCCCGCCATAAGCTACGGCAACTTCTATCTGGAAAGGCATTCCCCTGTAAACTTCTGGTTTTCTTGTAACTGATTTTACAAACTCTGGTGAATATTCCTTCTTCAGGCTCTTTTCCAGCTCCTCTCCCCCTATTGGTGACAAACAATCGGTCTGCGGCCTCATCAAGTCAAGGGATTGCAACGCTTTTAGTATAGAATTCGCCTGGACCCTATCAATATCTTGAGGTTTGGTTTTAGTGTCTATCCCAGCGCTTTTCAGCGTCTGTTCTGCAACAGCCCTGCTTACCCTAGAAAGCTCATTTTCTAAAACTGACGCAACAGTTCTTTCGGTTGAATTCTTCAGAATCCTCATGAATATACCTATCTCCAGTCCTTCTGGATGCGGCTTTATTGATAAAGGCTCCTTTGGCAGTGTATCTATAACTCTTTTATATGTGATTTTTTCCCCATTGGGATTTGTATAGATCAAAGTTGCGTGTGGATTAACTAAAGCTGTTCTTCTTATGTATTCATCCAATCCCTTATTACCGCTTATGTACAGGCCCTCTATCTCCAATTCTATGCTTGTTCCCGATTCATAAGGGTAATCCTCGTCACTTTCTTCTAAAACCTCTGGTTCGTTTTTAAGGATGTTTATCTGGACTTTCATCATCTTTGCTTTCTTTGAGCTTTTTATCTTGGAGATTATCTTTGCCGGCTTTCCTGTTGTAAGCTGTGAATAGAGAACGGCAGAATGTATACCTATGCCTTGCTGGCCCCTGCCCTGCCTCATTGACTGGAACTTGCTTCCATAAAGCATCCTCCCAAATATATCGGGTATTTTTGATGAAAGTATTCCTGGCCCATTATCAACTATTCTTATAAGGAATATGGGAGCATTCTTCTTTAGTCTTAATTGCTTTCCATTCATAAGTACCAAAAGCTTGTCATTGTTTTCCGATATGTCAAATGCAACATCATCAAATGAAATGCTCAACTTGCCTGCTCTTATCTGCTTTGACTCGCTTTTTCCTTTGTAAAGAACTGTAAACTCATTCTTTCTCACTATCAGTTGCCCTACGTTCTGCTTTTCATCAAGCATTTGGTAGTTATCGCTCAATGCCTTTACGTCTATGGTTATCTCTGGCAAAGTCACCTTTTCTTTGTTCTTTTCTTGCATGTGTCCTAGTTCTTCGCAAGCATCCAGAGAGTTATCAACCGCCTCCTTTACACATGTAAGCAGTGCCTTCTGCTTGTTGTCAAAGCCTAAAAGATGCCTGTTCTTTTCAAAGAATTCTGTAACACTAATTGCTCTTTGTCCCTTTGCAAGTTCTTCAGCGATTTCCATTCAGATACACCTCTACTTTCTTTTTGTTTATCATTGAAAACACATTATCATGTTTTGCGCCATTTAAAATCATTTCTATTGCAGCTTGTGCAATAGATATATTCTGTATCTGTCCGATAATACTTATAGTTTTCCCATAAACATTTATGTAGCATGCAGTTTCCTTCATTAACCTCTGCTTTATTAATCCCCTTGTGCCTATTACCCTTCCTTTCAGCTGCATTGCCCTTTTCTCAGAATTAGTGTAATCCCTCAGACTTATTACAACAAGGTCATAATCATCATCCAATAACAAAGCTGCGATAGCAGCATCAAATCCTCTGTTAAATGCATTTACTACGTTTTTTGCAGACAGAACCTCTAGGGCACTCTTTCCACTTATATAAGCTAGGTTTCCATCTACTTCGAATTTAACTCCGTGCTGCTTTATTTTTTCCAGTAGTTTTTTCTGCCTTACTATCTCTTTTGCCTTTCTTCCATTCATCAATATTTCATCTTCCATTTAAAGTTCCCTTGACATGTACCACTTATATCTTTTGTACCCAAGATTTCTATAATACTCTCTGACTCCCACACCGGATATAACATTTATCTTATTTATTGAATACTCTTCTTTTGCTATCCTTTCAGCTTCTGAAAGCAATTCTCTGCCGAAGCCCTTGTGCTGGAATGCCTTATCATTACTTTCATTTATATTTAAATGTTCACCATAAACATGCAATTCCCTTACAAATGCCTCTTTTGAATTATCGGGTATCCTTAATCTTAGGAAGGCAATAATAGCATTATTGTTGCTGTCATCTACACTTAGAAAAATCTCCTCTCCGTTTGCGGATCTGTAATTTTCCCTATTTAATCCTATTTTCATCGGCTTCGAAAGTTTTACGTGCCCTATTTCCCTGCTTCTTATATCATTTGCCCTTTTTCCCATCTCCGATATTTTCATGTCAATAAGCTGCCTGAGATTTGTTACTTTTATACCATTCTCTATGAATGTCGATGGTATATCCCTTTCAATCCTCATTATCCTAAGCCATTTTGGGGCAGTTATCTCTGCCTCTGCTATTAAATCAACGACTTCATCGATAGGATAAGGTTTGTAATTTCCTCTCTTCCACATCTCATACAGGCCGGTTCCTCTGATAACCAATGTTGGGTATATCTTTATTGCATCTGGCTTAAAATCCTCATTTTTGTATATCTGCTTGATTGTTTCACGGTCCTTTTCTTTGTCTGAAAATGGTAAGTTAAGCATTATGTGGTAGTCTACTTTATATCCATAATTCTTTAACCGTCTGCTTGCATCAACAACATCTGCTATTGTATGTCCACGGTTATTTTTGAGTAGTACCTCATCATAAACGCTTTGAACACCCATCTCAACTCTTGTTATTCCGAAATCCAGCATCCTTTCTATGTCTTCGTTTGAGCATCTTTCGGGCTTTGTCTCTGCAGCAAATGCAACGCACCTTATCTTAGCAGTTTCATTAAAATGCTTCTGCTCTTCAAGCTCTCCATCAACCTTTTCACCGTAAAACTCATTCATTGCCTTGTAAACCTCTTTAACATAATCCTTTACGTAATCCTTTGGCAAAGTCGTAAATGTTCCACCTATAACTATGATTTCTATTTTCTGCGGGTTATAACCCATAAAAAGGTAATGCTTAAGCCTTGCAGTAACCTGCATGTAAGGATCATAATTGTTCATCAATGCTCTTCTAGCTGCAGGCTCAAAACCAGTGTAACTCTGAGGTGTGTTGAATTTTGTGCCTCCTGGACAGAATATACATGTACCGTGCGGGCAATCATAAGGCTTTGTCATTATTGCAACTACATTCACTCCTGAAAGCACCCGTACAGGCTTTGAAACCATAATACTGGCATATTTTTCTCGCTCTTCCTGTGAAAAATAATTTAATATTTCGCCGTTCTTTGGTATATTGCTCATACCAATCTGCCTGCATATCTCTCTCTTTAAAGTAAGAAGCTCCTTTTTGTTTTTTACTCTGCCTTCTTCTATCTCCTTTTTGAATAGAGGCATAAAACTTATTAGATTTTCTTGTTTATTGTAATAATCCATATGCTTTATAATTTATAAAAGCTGGATATATAAATTATATATGAACAATAAAGCGCAGATGATAACCATATTCTTTTCCCTGTTCCTTATACTTGCAATTATAACAATATTGGGAATAGAATCTGCAAATCTTAATACAAATGAGAATGTGAATTCATTGATACAAGCTTATAATTTGCCAAAACTTGAATACTATAATTTTTTAAATGTTATGTCGAAGATATCAACAATAAACCCTTCAAATGCTACAGCTGCTGTGTTCAATTCGACGATAGAAGGTATATACAGTAAATTTTTCCAGAATATTAACATAACTAACCAAGGTGTAAATACAAGTAGCTTAGTTATAAGCAACTTCGCTGAAAGCATACCTCTGTTGATAACAAACTACCAGAATATAGCTACTCCAAATCCATTCCAACAGATGATAAACATCTCTGTTTCTTCCATTGATAATTATGTTAACACAACATCTTTCGGGCAAAACGTGGAGTTTGTATATGATAACAACAGCGTCATACCTTCATGGTTAGAATCTTACAATTCAAAATATGCAATTTGGTGGATTAAGATACCTTCCATACCAGCAAAAGGAACGATAACAATATACATGAAATTTGCTAACAAGAAAACTAATCTATTTAACAATAAGACAACAGGTGAAGCACCGCAGCTTTCTCCAACTTATGCAGAGTATGATGATGGTGCAAATGTGTTTGATTACTATGAGAATTTTGCGGGTTCTGGATTGCCGGCAGGCTGGCAGGAGCTTACTTCTTCAGGGGATACCTATACTTGGAATAATGGGATTACTTTTACAAATAATGGCCATAATGATTACGTTTCTATAGGAACAACATCTGCGGTTGCTTCTGCAGGCATTTTAGAATTGGATGTAGCAAGTGGTTCTAATGCAAGGCCGACAATAGAATTAGCAGCTACAGACACGCAGATAGAAGGAGGTCAGCCCATATATGAATATGAGGAGGGTTACGGTCAATCTTACGGTATGTATTCAGGTGATATGCAACTGGAAACATTAACTACTTCATCTATATCCACAGCCAATTCCAAGACAGCTTATAATGCGCCCCTAATAGAGGGAATTAGTTGGACTGCAACTGGTTCAGAACTTCTGGAGATAATACCAAACTACCTTTATAATAACATGGAAACAGTACAAGAAATAAGTACTTCTGTATCCTTGTCAACTCCTTTATACGTTATGTTGGGCCAGGCTGCGTCTGGTTCTAGTTCAGATACTGGGGGCTTCACGGCAAATTGGCTTCGTGTCCGTGCATATCCTCCAAATGGGGTTATGCCAACTGTGCAGATACTTAATGCTCCTGCTAATATCGGGTACATAGCGCCATTGACTATAACTAATCACCAGAATGTTGCAACTCCAAATCCATTCCAACAAGAGGTTGTTATAAACGCTAGCAGATATTCTGCATTAGAAGCACCTAATTTAGATAACATAGAATTTTTCTATAGCAATGGTACAATTATACCTTCATGGTTAGAAAGCGGCAATAGTTCCTCAGAAAATGCAACGTATTGGCTTAAGGTTGGGAGCATACCTGCAAATTCCTCAATAAATGCATATATTGGTTTTGCATCAACCAACTTGAACCTTTTCAATGGAAAAACTGTGGGAGAGGCTCCGCAGCTTTCCCCAACATATGCAGAGTATGATGACGGAGCCGATGTATTCAATGTCTACTCCAACTTCGCCGGCACAAGCCTGCCAAGTGATTTCACCTCTTATGTTGGAGACGCCACACTGTCAGTGGATAATGGCCTTCACCTACAAGTAGCAAACAACGGCTGCT
>JAKAAG010000016.1 GCA_021797085.1 Nanobdellota archaeon | reverse complement strand
AACACGAATGAAGGGTGGAGCAGCAGCTTATATGCATCTATACAGACTGGGGAGTGCTCTCCTAATGCAAACATGGTTTATTACTGGTTTAGGGTCAGGGCATACCCTCCAAATGGGGTTATGCCATCCACAAGCATTGGAGATATACAAAATATTTACCCATTTGAATATCAATATTCAGTAGCCAATTTCACAAATTCTACTAGCATATCTGTCCCAGGTACTGCAAGCACGGGAAAAATATGGAATGGAGGCCATGCATATACACTGGCAATGTGGGTTAAAATGGACCATGCCTACGGAACATGCGGTTACCCTTGCAGTGATTTATTCCAAACCAATCAAGGCTGTACTTCTGGGCTAGAACAGGATCCATACAATGCAACTGGCTATCAAGTAAATCTTTTGGAGTGGAATTCCAGCTGTGGAACAGGAGCAACGGCACAAGGTTCACCTTACCAATATGTGCCCTATGGGAAATGGGAATTGATAACGGGGATATTCAAGTATAATTCACAAGGAAACGCATGGATAGCCTCGTGTGTTGATACCAGTTGTACGAACAGAACGTGGACATTGACTGCTCCTGCGGTCTATTCCACTCCTGCAACAATTCTTGGATCAAATCAGATGAATGGACAGGTAGCAGACGTGCAGATGTATGATAGCGCATTGACTTTAAATCAAGTCAATCAGCTTTACAATGAATTTATAGGTGCACAGCCCGTATATAATTCAACGCTTGTCGCGTGGATACCTCTCGATGGAAACGCATACGACGACAGCGGAAATGGCAATACTGCTTCTCTGACTTCTGTCAATTTTTTGTACCCTTAATCGTTTAGTATAAAACTTGCAGTTTTTTCCCTGTTGAAAGGTATTAAATCATCATAGCCCTGCCCAGTTCCCAAGAAGATAATAGGCTTTTTGGTAACATATGATATAGAGAGAACTGCTCCTCCCTTTTTGTCAACATCTGCCTTTGAAAGTATATTTGCGTCTATTCCTATTTCCTTGTTGAAAACTTCTGCCTGCTTAACGACGTCATTTCCCGTCAACGCATCACCTACGAATACTGTAAGGTCTGGCTTGCTGACTCTCTTAACCTTCTTTAATTCCTCAATTAAATTCTTGTTTATATCGCTTCTTCCTGCAGTATCGATCAATACAACATCTTCTTTTGAAGAATTCGCATGCTTTATTGCATCAAATGCAACAGCTGCTGGATCTGCTCCATAAGTGTGCTTTATTACCGGAACATTCAACCTTTTTGCATGTATCTCTAATTGCTCTATGGAGGCAGCACGGAAGGTATCTGCTGCTGCTATTACTGGCTTCAGCCCATTTGAAAGAAAGAACTTGCATAGCTTTGCTATTGTAGTCGTTTTACCAGCACCGTTTACTCCTATTATAAGTATAACAAAAGGCTTCTTGCTTTTTATGTCAGATATAAACTTTTCCTTATCATATGCAATTAAAACGCCGGCTATACTTTCCTTTATCGCATTCTCCACGTATTTTTTGTTTCCAAATACAGAAACGCTCTGCCCAACCAGCCTAGCCTTTAATTCCTTCTCTATGCCTTCAAGAACTGACAATGCAACGTTGTTTTCCAGAAGAGCTGATTTTATCTCAGAATAGATCATTTCAACGTCCTCTTCTGTTATTGCATGTGAAAGAATAGATTTCTTTTTTGCAGGGACTTTTTGCTGTTTTTCCTCAACTTTTTTTTCTAGCTTTTCTTCATTTTTAAGTTCAGAAACTTCCTTCTTTATTTCTTTTATTTCTTCATTTATTTCCTTTTTATCCTCTGGTAAAATATCCTTCTTTAGTTCAACTTTATCCTGCTGCAGTATTTTTTCTTCCTTCTTTTCGTCTTCTAGAATTTCTTTCTCTTCTTCCTTTGAAAGCTTTTTCTGTATAGTGTTTATGGAATCCTTTATCTTTTTCTTTATGAAGTCAAACATATTATCTTAATGAGTTTTGATAGCTTTCGTAAAGCTTGTTTGCCTCATCTTCAAGCTTTGCGCCCCTCTCCTGCAAAACCTGTATTGTCTGAGCTATTGAATTTATGTTTGCGCTGACTTCTTTAAAATCGCTTTCCAGCTTTGACTTTAATTCCTTGAATGAGAATGATTTGAAGATGTTGCTGCCTATGCCGACTATTGCATTGTCAAGTTCATTTATCTTTCCTCTTATGAAAATGTCTTGCGCATATGGCAATAAAACATCGCTGTTTCCTTTTAAGGAATTTAGCCCATCTAAAGCCCTTGCAATATTGTCCTGTGTTACCTGTAGATTATTTAGAACGTTTATGTAGTTTTCAAGCTCCCTTCTTATATACTCGATCTCCATCAGCTGATTGCTCAGCTTCTCCTCATCAATTTCCATTTACTGGCCCTGTTTTACAAGATTTACCGTTACTATCTTTTTATCGTCCTTAGAACACATTACTCTTATCTTTGGCCTTGGGTCTTTCATTCCCCTGCTGAATATCTCATTGTTTACGTCTTGACTTAATTTGACATCCTCTGCCTTCATGTGCCTTTTTATGAAGGCCTTCAAGTATTTTGAAGCAGCGGCAGCCCTTTTGTAAGGAGGTACTTTTTCTATGCCCCTGCGCATATTCACCATTAGTATTTTTTGCTCTGCCATTTTACCTGCCCACGTTCTTATTCATCCTTGATCTGTCCATCTTTCTAGTTCCATATTTCCTTATCTGTGCAAACACAGGTGGACGACTGGTCTTCCTAGCATGCCTTATCAATGCTCTTTTTTTATTTGCCGATTTGTTCCTTGACATATTCATTTGTTCTCAAACTTTATCTTCTGCTCCTTTTTTGGCTGTGCTATTGTCTGCAGCAATTCCTTTAACCTTTGATCATCAACAACTGATTTAAGCCTTCCTGTCAAAGCAGATTGGATGAGCATGTTCTCCACTTCCTCCGCCAGTTCAGGGTGTGCATATCTTAGATTTCCAAGCCTCTCCCTGGCTTCTTTTGTTAAGAACTTTACGAGCACATCCTGCTTTAATTGCTCCATCTTCTTTCTCTGCTCCAACTCTGACATGTCGTTTTTATTCTGATATTCCATATTTTTTTGCTGTTTCCTTTGCTGCATTATCTGTAAAGGATATTCCCTTTGGAGTAAGCGTTCTACCGAAGTGGTCCTGAACCTTTACTTTTTTAATCAGCTCTGCCTTTTCCAGTTCCTGCAGTATGTGCCTTATTACTGCACCGCTTGCAGGCTTGAAATGCTTTCCGCTGTATCTATTCTTCTCCTTGTCCCCGTATATGTTCCTTAAACGATTTACCCCTATTGGCTTTTTATTAACGTACATTCTTCTCATTATGCTTGCCGCTCTAAGGTACCACCAATTATCTTGTGAAGGCACTCTATCCTTTGCTGAGCCAGTTTTTACGAACATTGCCCAGTCTGGTGGCGGAGTTAACTTTTCTTCCTCAAGTTTTCTTGCAAGTTCATTTACTAATTCTATTTGATTTACGTCGTATCCTCTTATCATATTTTACCTTTCTAACATTTCCACAATTTAAGCATTTATAGGTTAAAAAACCTTGCTTCAATCTTACCCTGCAGTTAACTCCGGGTATAAGTAATTTATTACAGCTTCTGCATATTAAAAACTTTTCCTCTCTTGGCAGTTTTATCTTTTTGGATGTTAATATCCTTTTAGCTATGTATGTATATCTTTCTGAGAGATCTTTGTTCTCCCTTGCTGCTTTTACCAGATAATCAAAGTCTCTTCTGAATCTCTTTTCGTCATTTCTGTATACTGCCATGCTTGATATTATCACTAATCTTTTATTAAAATAGTGTAATTGTACTCAAAAATGAAAGTTAAAATAATTACAAACTTTCCAATTACAGAAAAATTTATAAAGGATATATATCTCTAAAAGGTAAAGCGCTGTGGCAGAGGCGCAGAACAAAACCAAGGAGGTTAATATGGCCAAAAAGAACAAAGTAGAAGACGACGATGAAATCATCGAAGAAGACGAACTAGACGGATTGGACGACGAAGATTTAGAGGATGACGATTTAGATGATTCAGACGAAACAGATGAAGAATGAATAAAACAAAATAAAAGGCTATTTTTATATTTTTTTATTTAATTTAATTTTCTAAGGACAAGAACAAGATTCTCATTTGCAAACTCTTCCGAGATTACACTTTGCCTTTTGTCCCTTCTTACGATTTTCAAGTAAAGCTTGTCACCGTTTTTTGCCCTTACTTCTATCGAGTTTTCCATCTTTTTTATGTCAATATCATTTCTGTTTCTTACGCCTGGAAGGGAGATTGCATGAATGACTGTATCTCCGTGCTTTGATATCAGATCTTGAGGTTCTATTATTTCCTTAGCGGAAAAATGCTGCTTATTACTGCTTTCATGTCTTTCTTGACCTTCATGCTGCTTTTCCGTAAATATGGAACCGTTGAAAACGCCATTCAAAACCTGTGGTATCAGCTCGTTTACCATTTTTGTAACGTCTATGTTCAAACCGCTTATATTTATACCCTGCACCCTGAGCGGCCTGCCACACTGCGGACAGAAACTCCACTCCTTTTCAACAGGCATTCCGCAAAATAGGCATTTTTTCTTCTGCATAATTTATTCTCTTGTATGTAATTGAATATATAATTTGCTGTACATTGCAGGAAAAGGTTAAATTATGGAAGAATCTAATAAAATATATGATAAAATCATTGTTTTTGATAGGATTGATAATCTTTCTTGTGGGAGGGATATCCTTTCTAGGATTAAATATACATACAATAAGCAAGTACATAAATGAGATACTGTCGTTCATACCATTACAGCAGGAATACACTTCGATAATCTTTATAGTCATAGGATTGATACTGATGGGATTAAGCTTCTACTCAAAGATGGGCAAATACTACAAATATTATTGATATGGGATTTGCGGGAACAAGCATAACAAATGACGATGCAGAGGAGATATTAACTTCGCTGGTAAAAGCTTACTCTGCGATACCTCCCGTACTAAAAAATTACATTCCCCCATTGGACAGAATATTGAAGGTATTGCCTGATACTGTGAGAAAGTATTCTGTAGAGGACATAATAAAGCTTTTGGATTGGGCTGCAAAGAATGAGATAGTTATTTAAGCTTAGGATTCTAAAATTAATAAAATAACTATTATAATGTAATAAAGGAAATTATGAGCATAGAAGTATTATCGGAGTACATCAGGGACAGCTTTGCTTTCTTCAATGGCTTCTGGTTATTTAGCAATGTATACAACCTTTACCCCTTTATAAAACGCAGCAAAGATGAAGATGATGAGGAAGGCAAGCTTGCTGATGAGCCAAAGATATCTGTTCTTATCCCTGCGTATAAGGAGGAAAGCGTGATAATAGACAACGTAAAAAGGATTAAAAAAGCAGATTACAGCAAGCTTGAGCTGATACTTATAACAGAAAAAGATGACTTTAAAACTGACAGGATATCTGAATATCTTTCCAGAAAATACAAAAACGTAAAGCATGTCTCCTTAGAAGGAATTGAGAACCGGGGAAAACCGCGTGCATTGAATGCAGGGTTGAAACATGCTGAGGGTGAATTGATTGGAGTATTGGATTCCGAGGATTACATAGACAAAGAACTATTCAAAAAAGTCGCATATAAATTTTCAAGATACAATTATGACGCCATACAAGGAAAACTGCACCTTAAAGAATCGCACGACAAATGGCTTGATCACCAATTTGCAGCCGAGTACAGATACTGGTATGACCATTACATGAAAAAGGTAAGTAAATCGGGCTATATACTGCCGTTTGGGGGAACAACTAATTTCTTCAAGAAAAGCGTTCTTGACGAATTGAACGGATGGGAGGATGGAAACTTAACAGAAGACTACGAGCTAGCAATAAGGATGTACAGCAAGCAAAAAAGTGGAAGGAAATATAAAGTAGGTTATATAGATGTTGTAACCACAGAAGAGACACCAAAAGACATAAAGAGCTGGATCAAGCAACGTACTAGATGGTCGCAGGGAAAGTTAGATACGTCATTAGAGTACCTGAAAAAGAAGGACCTGGGTATAGAAAACAAGGCAAAGATACTGGCTACGGGGCTAAGTTCGTTTATAGGCACAATAAACCTTGCAGGATTGGGAGTAAGTGCATACATGTATGCAAGCGGAACAAGCATGAGTTATTTTGCCGACCTTGCCTACATAAATCTTTCCTTTATAGGAGCATATTGCTATTTGCAAGGCAAAGCCTACTATGAAACGCTTAAAGAAAGGGGAGATAAACATAAATATTTGAAGTCGGCATTCATAGGCATTACCACTCCAGTTTATTGGGTACTCCAATGGGCAGCTAATACTATTGCATTGGGTAGAGAGATAAAAAGAAAGAAAAACTGGGAAAAGACTATGCATTTGGGAACAGCATTCAAAACTGATGATGAAGAAGAAGGACAAACACAACGATAGGTTTAAATTCAGATATGTATTCTATTTAAAGATATGATAATTGACGGAAAAGATTCTGTATTGGGAAGGCTGGCCACTTTTGCCGCAAAATCGGCATTGGAAGGGGAGCAGGTTGACATAGTAAATGCAAAAGAGATAGTCATAGTCGGAAACAAAAATGACATACTTAAAAAATACCTTGAGAGGAGAAGAATTGGTACGATGTCAAAAGGGCCTTTCTTTCCAAGAGACACAAAGGGAATAGTAAGAAGGGCGCTTAGGGGCATGATAAGAAACAAGAGATACCACGGCAGGGAAGCATTCAAGAGGATAAAGGTGTATGAATCTGTTCCAGAAGAATTAAAAGACAAGGAAATGGTAAATATAGCAAAGGTAAGAATGGACAAGCCGATACACAAAGTTAAAATAGGAGAGCTTGCAAATATACTTAAACAGGTAAAGTAAAATGAAAAAGAACGCAATTATAGTAGCAAAGAGAAAAACGGCCGTCGCAAACGCCGTAATAAAGGAAGGAAGTGGAAACGTGTTCATAAACGGAAAATCATTGCATTCCTTCAACGACAAGCTTTTCAGGAGGATTGCATCAGAGCCTATTGAATTATCCGATGGCCTTTACAAAAAATACGACATAGCAATAACAATAAACGGAGGCGGCACTGTTGCGAGGGCCCAGACAGTACGGTCTGCAATTGCAAAAAGCCTTGTCAAAAAAGAGAAAGGACTCAGGAAAAAATTCATAGAATATGACAGGACCCTTTTAGTGGACGATAAAAGACAGACTGAAGCACAGAAACCTTACAGAAGCGCAGCAAGAGCGCTAAAGCAGACAAGCTACAGATGAGCTTAAACCCTTAAATATCTTAGGTTTTCTCAATATCTTAATGGAAAGCCTGTATGATTTTATAAAAAAGCAAAGCAGACTTAGACTGCTTTCAAAACAAATTGGAGAAGAGAACAGTGAAAACGCACAGAGAACACTGAATGATATACTTCTTGAACGCACATTCTACATGGGGATAACGAAGAAAAATAACCTTGAAAATGAAATAGACCATGCTTTGAAGATATACGTTGCAGGCCCATACACGCCAAAGAATGCAAGCGCGCATGATGCCGCAAGAATTGCACATGAAAACACGGTAAATGCAATAGATTACGGGGTAGACGTAATAAATAGAGGACACTTGCCTTACATACCGCATTTGTCCCATTTCATACATTTGTACGGCAAGGAAACGCTCTCATATGAGTATTATACAACAGCAGACATTGAATGGCTTAAAGACTGCGATGCAATTCTTTACTATCATCCAAAAATAGGTGATTCAAGGGGGGCGGATAATGAACTTAAAATCGCAATAGACAGTGGAAAAATCGTGTTTTTTACCCCTTATGAAATTCCACATTACGTGCCTGCAAAAAAAGCAGAAGTTAGCAGAAAATGAAAACCCAACAGGTAATAGACTTCTTTAAGGAAAACAACTTGTTTTTAGATTACATGCAAGCGGAAAAAAGCACAGCAAGCTCAAAAGAAGCCGCTTCTGTTGTAGGCTGCACTACGGATGAGATAGCGAAATCGATCATATTTGAAAGCAAAAGGAATGCTGTACTGGTTTTATTGGAGGGAGATAAGAAAGTTGACGTTGGAAAACTTGAAAAGGCAGTCAATTCTACAGTGAAAAAGGCAGATCCTACCTTCATATTGCAGAAAACAGGCTTTGAAGTTGGCGGTGTTGCTCCGGTACCTAATGAAAACGTGGAGATATACATAGATAATGGCATAATGAAACATGAATTTGTATGGGCATCTGCAGGCTCTAAGACAGCGGTGATTAAACTGCGCACAAAAGGACTGGAAAAGGCATTAAAAGCTGAAATCATTTCCGCTTCCTTGTAAATACTGAAAAGACAAAAAGAAGAAACGCAAAAGCAACGAAAGCGGTATCGACATACAAGTTTATCGGCTGGTAATAATTACTGAGATTATAATACTGCCCTATACTTATCAGAAAGTTCGCTTCATCAGATATAAGGCCCGTACCAAAGCCAAAAGCGAATGCTGTAATGCACATTGCTGTATTATTCCTCCTAAACTGTTCGTCAAGCGCAAAAAACACGATCCCGCTGACTATCACTAGGATTATGCCCAAGAATATGTGATGGAATTTTATGCCGTCATAGCCTAATCCCAGATTTCCACCCAGATAAACGTAGAGTCTAGCTATAATTATTGCAGAAGCTACCCCTAAAAGCAGGTAAAGAGATGGCTGTTCTATCATCTTTTTCCGCTGAATTTTTGCCATAAATTTAATATTATTAATATTAACAAGTGCTATTTATAAAGAGTACGGGCCGGTGGTCTAATGGCATGACGTCACGTTCGCATCGTGAAGGCTCCGAGTTCAAATCTCGGCCGGTCCACATTACAAAACAATTCTACAGGAAAACCTTCTGATGGTTTCCTTTTCCCCATATGAACTTGTTGGTAAAGAAAAGGGAAACTGCCGAAACAATAACTATTGAAAATGTAGATAGGATTGAGAAGTCAGTCCTTCCAAGTGTAAGCATGTACTTTGATATAACGCTTATCATAAATATATCAAATGCGACTACTGCTAAAATGAAGGCATTGAACTTTCCGAAACGGTATGCAGAGCTAAGAAAGCCTTTGTTCCTGAAGTTTATCTTCTCATTTACAATGAAGTTTGAAAGTCCGCTTATCTCCCCCCCTAAAAGGACGGCCAAAGGATAAAAAAACCCTAAGCTCAAGCTGGTATACACCATAAACAGGTTTACGATGTAAGAAAGCGAAGAAATTAAACTGTAATTTATAGATGTTCTGTTAAAACTTCTTATTATAGATTCGCCCATCTCTGCCAGATTGATCCTTTTATTGTCCTTTCCGTATTCTTCCCTTATTATTTCAGTAGTATGTATACCATGGGCATTAAGAACGTTTATAGACTCTACAAGAAAAGACTTGCCGTTCAGCTTCGTGTCTCTTAGAAGCAAAGCCGCTTCTTTTGTAAGTATTCTATTGAAGGAGAAATTATTATAGGAATTGCCAAATGATAGTAAATTGGAAATCTCGGTTACAAGCATCTCCCTGAAGTTCCTTTTTCCGCTTTCAATCAAGTTTCCACCATTTAAATAATCAGTAAACCATGCCGCATTTTCTTTCGAGTAATCTTCAAACGTGACTATTTTTTCAGCACCTAGATTCAACGCCGCTGACAAGCCAAGACGGAAGCTTTCTCCAAAAAGCCGAGTATGCGCAAACCTTACAATTACTAGGTTTTTCCACTTATCTTCATCTTCTTCTGTTGAATCCAGTAAAACTATAGATTGCTGGTTCACTGCTGCATTTAGCCTATCCAGAAACTGCCTTCTCTGTGCAGTTTTTTGGCTTACAAATGCGGGCAAAAGAAATGCTACGCTCGGACTGTTCATTAATAAATAAACACAGCACCTCATATTTAAGCTTAATTTTCTACCTTTCAAAGGTAACTCTTTTTAATTTAAGCTTAAATATCTGTAAATTTTACAAGAATTCCGCCAAAGGAGTTTAATTGGCTTAGTGATTCATCATTTTCGTCAAACAAAACGATCTCGCAATCTAAGCCATCCAGTTTTTCAATAATTTCTTTATTATTAAGTACGTAGTCCTTTGAAATAAGGGCCTGCTGTGGCTTTCTTTCAGTTAATGCCTGAGCTATCTCCTCTTTTCCATAAACATAATGCTTATCATTTTTTGATATTCCTGACAAATACTCATTTATTAACTGTCTTTGTATGGAAAGCCTTGCCTTATTCAGTGCTTCGTTTATGCTGTTTCTTGACAGAAGTTCCTTCAAGCCAGTATCGGCGTATGAAACTGTTTCGTAGGTTATGTTCTTATCCTTAAGGTAATTCTTTCTCAATTCCTCATTATCCATTGCTTTTCCTGCTATTATGAAAGCGTTGTATCCTTTTTGATATTCTTCGGAAAGTAGGGCCGCAAGCTTTGTGAAAAACTCCTTTCTGCTCTCATTTTTGAACCTCTTGCCGCTTACCGCCTTTGAAAAGTCCATTTTTCTCTTTATCCTGTAGTTTGACATCACATAAAACAAAGCTGTGCCTTCCTCATAAATACAAATGAATACCCTTGGGGAGGTTTCCGCAGCCTGCCTGAGAAGCTTAACCTGAAAATGCAGAAGCCTGCTTTTTTTAAGGATAAAACCCGTTCCTCTTTTTATCTGTATAGTGTGGTACTTGTGCAATGGTACATTTTCATCTGATGAATATGTAATACGGCCGCCTATATCTAAAGACGTTTCCGTGAGCTTGATCTTTTCAATTATCACTGTTATCTTTATTGTCTTTATCTCTTGTGATTTGCCTACGACCACCTTCCTTCTGGAATAAGCAGTCAATTCATCGCCATTTTCACATATATATTGTAGGAAAATGAGGTCACTATACGATTTCACTATTGCTTTTACTAGGTTGTTTTTACTGTCCAGCTTCGTAATTTTCATATTATTGAATAAATGGTGTAGGCCAAGCCCAAAAGCATAACTGCAAAGGTAAAGACTATAAGAGATATTCCCCCTGGCACAAGATATTTGATTCTTTTTTTGCCTTTTCTTCTTCTTTCAATGAAAACTGCAAATAAGATCAGCATGGCAAGCAAGGAGATAAATATTCCGCCAGTAACGTCAAGAATGCTTTCGAAATTAAAGTCGAAAAATGCTATTGCGAAAGGCGCTGCAAGGGAAAGAAACATGCTTGGTTTTCTTCCGATTCCGAAATCATAAGTAAAGGAATCTGCCAGTACTAAGCTAAGCGCTATGTAAGGCGTCAGTAAGAGAAACAACGTAGTTAAAGAAAACAGTAATTCATAGTAAACTGAATGTATACCATCAGTTGCAACCGTTGATACTGAATGACCGAAAGCGCCCACAAATGCAAATGAGAAAAAAACGTAAAGGAGAATGGAAATAATGTAGGAGATAACAATCACGCTGGTAAGTTTCTTTATCCCCCCCAGCTCTTCCTTGACTTCAGGAATTACTGTATAACCTGTAAAAGAAAATAAAATTATACCAAATGGCCCAAACAGGTTTGTTATGTTATATGAATAGAAATTGGCGTCCTTGACTATTGTAAGAACTGATAGAGCTGCTGCAACTATAAGAGCTATCTTTATGAAAAGCAAGGGCGTCTCCGCATCTTCAACCAATTTGTAACCTTTGTATATTAAAGGGAGAGTGAGTAAAAAGACTAAAAGAACGGAAATCGCATAGGAGAGATGAAAAAGAAACACCATTACTAATGCTATACCTGTAAGGTATGCTATTTGAGCCCCGTATATTGTTAAAACCTGAAAGATTAAGATTAAAACCCTTAATCTTTTGCCTGTGTACTTGCTTATTATGACCGGCAATTGATGCAGCTTTTTGAAATGACTTGAAAGCTCACCCGTATACATTGTTATCAAGATTGATGCAAAACCTACAAGCACAAGCAAAGAAATGCCCTCAAAAAAACCGCTTTTCTCTATTGCATATGGCAGAGCAAGTATTCCGCCGCCCACTATCGTTCCAACGGTAGTGCTTAATGCCGCAAGGTATTTCATGTTCATAGATTTAGTAACATTTTAAGACTAATATATTTGGTGTTAAGCCACCAATGCTGTAATTTATTAATACAAGCGCTTTAATACTATTTATGCTGCTCTCGTAGTCTAGCGGCCAAGGACAGTGGCCTCTCGAGTCACTGACCCGGGTTCAAATCCCGGCGGGAGCAATAAAATTAATTCTTTATCTCCACAATATAAACAACATAAAAACAAAAACATTTTTATCCTCTATTGGTGTTATGTTGCTATGTCTGAAATTCCCTTTAAAGGAGAGATACGCAGAGATTACATTACAGGATCAGACGTTATATTCACATTCTCAAGAGATAAAAGGCCGAAGGATTTTAGAAGTGAAGAAGTGATGTACGGCAATGCGGAAAACTGCCCTTTTGAATACGGAAAGGAAAACCTAAATACAACGATAAAATTTGTCGGCGAGCCTTGGAAATTGAGGTTGATGTACAACAAATACCCTATTGTAAATGATGAGGTAACTCCATATAAAAACTCTGATTTTTTCACGAAATACGTAAACTACGGCCATTCATACGTAATAGTAGACACTCCAGAACACTCGCAGAGATTTCATGAGATTGACGACAGCCTGCTGCAGAAATGGTTTGATCTTGTAGCTGAAGCAGAAAAGCTGGCATACTCTGACAAAAAAATAAGACATGTTTACACTTTTAGAAACAGCGGAAGCATAAGCGGCGGCAGCTTATATCACCCGCATACGCAGATAATAGGATTCACTTTTATTCTTCCAATAATAAAACAAGAGCTTGAAATCATAAAGAATAATCATGGAAGATGCATACTTGAGGAAGCCTTGAAAAAAGAAAAAGAGAGAGTGTTGATAGAAGACGATGAAGCGGTTGCATTTGCACCATACGGCTCTAGGTTCAGAGGACACTCAATAATAATGCCAAAGAGGCACATTGATTACGTTGGAAGGCTTAAGGAGAAGGAAACAAAAAGCCTAGCGAAGTTTATAAAAACCATACTTTCAAGGAATTATAAAATATTTGGCAGCCATTCCTATAACCTTATTTTTCACGAGCTTAAAGACAATAAAAAAATACATTTTTACATAGAAATTGCTCCGAGATTTTCCAATTTTGGAGCAATGGAGCTTTCAGGTCTTTATCTGAATTCGTTAAGGCCTGAGGAATACGTTCAAAGATTCAATGAAACGAATTAATCCTTTGAAAGCAGCGAAAGCAGTTCCATAAGGTCATTTGTGTTACCGTACATGGCAACTCCTCCCACAAAAATTGTTTTGACCGCTGACTTTGAATTTTTAACATAATCAAAGAAATCCCTTCTATATTTTTCTTCCAGATTTTCCCTTATAAGAACATCAAAGTCTCCAACATCATATGATTTAAACTTATTCTTGTCTATCATATAGCCATAAACGCCACTATCTCTGGCTTGCATATCTATTATATCTGTTATATGGTATTCGCCACCTGCTCCTCTTTTTACCTTCCCTATCTTATTTCCGCCGTCTTCATCTATAAGGTAAATTCCCCCTGCAACCGAAAGTTCAGTTGGATTCTTCTTGACGTATTCCAAAGCTGGCTTTTCAACTATCTTTTCAAGCTTATAGGTATTGTCACCAAGATAACTACCGTAAGCAGCCGATTTTTCAGTGATTTTTTCAATGCTATTTTTCTTCATCGAAACAAATGTGTTGCCGTTGTACCTTGAAAGCATTTCCTCAAGCAAAGAGCTTTTTCCGGTTATGCTCTGTTGCATTACATCAGAAAACATTACAGCACAAGGCTCGTCCCTGACAAATCCATTTTTATATGCAACGTTAAGGCCTGCTGCAGTTCCAAGGGGTTTACCTGTTTTCTTGTCAACCGGTTGAAAATCTAGCTCTATATTTATTTTTCCGTTTTCAATTTCTTTTCTGTATTCACTTAGGTTCCTTGCAACATTCTCTTTACTAAAATAATCAAGAAGCATATTAAATGTTGACATGCCTTCCTTGTCATTTCTTGAAACAACGAGTATGTCTCTTATGCCAGCGTTTATCATCTGATATGCAATGATTTTTGACATTGGTATACTGCCAAGGGGCAGCATTGGTTTTGGTATATAGTATGTAGCGGGCCTGGCCCTTGTCCCGCTGCCAGAAGCAAGTATGACTCCTTTAATTATTTTATTTACCATAGCATAATAGTGATACTATTACATTTAAATAGCTAACTAAACGGAGTCGCAGTATTGTGATGTTTATCTTCGGTTCAATTCAACCTGCGATAACTATGAAAATTAGAGCCCTCTAATCTTTTAAATTTATTCTTCTTACTTTTATTTTTAGCCCCGCCGGTAATCGCTATGAAAACAAGGGGATAGCTTATAATCAATACAAAGGAAAAGAAGTAGGAGATATACGGCAAAAGCCCTATTATCGATATAACTATAAAGAAAAGAACAAACAACGCAAACAGGTACCACCAATTTCCAAACGTAATGTTCCAGCTTCTTTTCATTGCATCAACGGGGCTCTTGTCTTCCACCACTGATGAAACGGGTGAAAGAACCAATTTAAAGGTAAGATAAATTCCAGGTATGACAAATGCAATAAGGCCCAAAGCTATTATGATTGAAGTCAAAAAAGTGGTGGCAAGCAAAGCCGGATATCTTTTTACTGTCATGTTTATTATCTTACGCATAGTTTTCTTTTTTCCCGCTATTCTTACGAATACCATGCCGCTTAGGAATGTGCTTGCAAGGAAAATCAAAACTGTATAAAACAGTAAGTAGTATAATTTGATTAAATTTATGTTTACAGAGCTTATGCTTGTAACGTTAAATAACTGAGAGGAGTACACTGCAAATGCGATGTAAATTGCTGTGTAAATAAGTGCAAATGCAAAAATCAATGGATCGGTAAAAAGCAGTACAAAGCTTTTCTTGAAAACTGAAACTGCATCAAATGCCATTTTAATTAGACAAAATTGTAATATAAATAAAGATATACAGCAATAAATAAATCAAATAACTAGTAATAACATGGAAGAACTGCTTGTCATGATATACGGTACCCATCCGAAGAGCAAAAAACTTTATGCAGAAGCTGAAAAGATAATAAACCTGATAAGGGAGAAAGGAAGCATAAACAGGGAGGAATTGGCAAACGCACTCAACATAGACATAAATTCACAGAACGGCAAAAAGCATTTTTACAACTTAATTTCCCCCATGTTTAATACGATATTGGTATCAGAGCATAGAGGTAAAACCGTTTATTACAGACTTTCCTACGACTTATTCAGGGTTTACATAGATGGAATAAGAAGAAAGGCAAAATATTACCTTGTAAAGAACGCAGATAGTTTAAAGGAGGAACCTGACCAACAATGAAATATTATTCTGGAAGAGGGGATGACGGAAGAACCGACATAGCAGGAAAAAGAATAGAAAAGGATGATAATATTATAGAATTGATAGGCAACCTAGACGAGCTAAATGCCTTTATCGGATACGCGCTGTCAAAAATTCAATATGAGGACGTAAAAACGGCAATTAGAAAAGTGGAAAGAAAGATCTATGAAATAAGCGCATATGCCTCCGGCTATTCCAAGCTGGTAAAAAGAGAAAAAACGGACATAGACAAAGAAGATGTAGATGAACTTGAAAAGGAGATAGATTCGTTTGCAGGCGAAACCAAGGACATAACAAGATTTTTGTATCCAAATGGAAGCGAGTCTGCTTGTATAATAAATATATGCAGAACAATAACTAGAAAGGCCGAAAGATCTGCAATAAAATGCAACATGGAGAATAAGGAAGTGATTGCTTATCTTAACAGGCTGTCTTCTCTTTTATTTGTTTTATCTAGAGTTGTAAACAAAAGGGACGGTTTCAGTGAAGAATTCTTTTAAGCTTGAGCCACTACGACCCTTGTTTGTATTCCCAATTTCTTGCCCATCTTGAATGCTGCGTCTTTCGCAGCTGAAAGATTGCTCTTGTCAACGTGTATTTCAAATATGCGCTTTCCTGCAGAAAGCCTTGCCGCCAGACCTATTGGCTTACCGAATGATTTCTGCATACCTGATGAGAAACGGTCAGCTCCTGCACCAGTAGCAAGCTTGTGCTCCCTTAGAACCTGGTGAGGATAAGCCACAACTACTATGTGAAAATTCTGGTCTGTTATTCTGTCAGTAAGGTACTTGTTAGCAACTATCCTTGCGGATTCTATGGCATTGTCTCTTAACTGTAGTGATTTCTCTGAGAGAAGGAAAACCCTGCTGTCAAATTCCCTTTTTGGATTTCCCGAATGGTACTGCGTTATTTTAGGCCTTTGCGCTATTTTTATGTAGCTTTTTGTCTTGTATTTTGATTTTCTAGTATAAGGCATCTTCAATTCCTTGTAAGATCTTCCGGGTCTTAACTTTGCCATATTATCTCCTGTCCTCTTTGTGCTTTGAAAGGTCTATTGTTATCTTACCTGATAATTTTATAGGCTCCTTTATGTTTGGAAGCTTTATCTCCAGATTATCTAGATCAAATGAAAACTTCTTGTTCCTGCCGCCAAGCATGCCTAATAGCATCTGTGGAATCATGCTGAACAATTTATTGTTGTTTCCATTATCGTTCTTTTCCATAGGATTATTATATACTTACAGACATTTATAAACGTTTATACTTTGAAGTAAACGCTTTTTACAGTTTAATAAAAAAACTAAAGAGTTTACTGTTTCTGCTGCTTTTCTTCCTTGCTTTTACCGGAAAAATCAAGGTCTATCTTCGCAGAAAGCTTTACAGGGTACTTTAAACCTGACATGTTTATCTCAAGCTTGTCCAAGTTTATCGAAACCTTCCTAGGTCTTTCTTTCTGTTCATTCATGTTGTCTTTTATGACCTTTGCTATTCCGGTTATTGCACTGTAAATCGCATCGTTTTCTTTCTTTTCCATATAAATACGTTAAATTTGTAGAATATATACTTAACTTTAAGGTAACTAAAGAAATTTTTATTATTGAAAGAACTGCAATCGAAAAAACAAAACGTCAGGGATGGGGGTTGAACCCATTAAGGCTTGCGCCAACATGCTTTCCGTTACTGGATAGCAGGCATGCACCTTACCGTTCGGTCACCCTGACTTATTACAGATTAGAGTA
>JAKAAG010000015.1 GCA_021797085.1 Nanobdellota archaeon | reverse complement strand
ATCTGGCCGCTGACTGTTGAAGAGTGAGTTGCTGCTGCAGCTGCTGCCAATGCTGATGAGATGTCAATTGCACCCAATACGTCGGTTGGCTTTGCAGTTGCTCCGACTACGAAGACTGCGTTAACGTGTCCATTGCTAAGAAATGGATTTGCGTTTGTTGGACCCAAATTTGATAGACCGCTTGCAAATACGCTTGCCATCCCTAATGTCGCTCCTAAGAAAAGAGCTCCTGTTGCTACTGCTGCTATTTTCTTTACATTCCTTACTAATTTCGCTTTCATGTTTACCTCACATTTTACTCGGACTTAACTTATTTTAAGTGTCTAAGGCTTTGATGCCTTAACGATTTAATAAATTAGGTATTTAAAAAGGTTTCTATTTTTATTCTTTACCAATTTTGAGTGAAAAATACTTTTATTTTCAACTGCGTTGATATCGAATAAGATCAAAAAGCCATTTACTTTTTCTGAATTTGCTTTTTTAATTCCTCTAGTTGCTGTGAAAGCAAAATCGTTTGGCCGGAAAAGATCTTTATCCTCTGGTCCATTTCATTCATCCTTCCTGAAAGGTCGTTCAATAATGCCTGCAAATCAGTTATAGAAAGCTTTGTGTCCTTTGTAGTTAAAACTTCTATTGAAGATGGAGCGTAGTCCATTACAAACCCAAACAAATCTACAACATTGCCTTTGATCTTAAAGTCGGCAAACGATGAAAAGAAGCCGTCCTTTACTTCCTGCGGCTCGGCGTATTTTTCCTCCTTTACTTCAAGTTTCTTTCCGTTCTCCTCAACGTTTGAAAGTATTTTTTTCAATGAATCGACAACTACTTCTTTCGGCTTTCCAAGCAGTTCTATCGTGCACTTCAATTCTATCTCTTCTTCTGCCATGTTTATTTTAAATTAGCAAGGTATTTAACGTTTTTATTTTCTTTCCATAAAAACAAAAATCATACTAAAAATTGAGTGTAAGGCTTTATTTCATTTAAAATGATTTCAGAATCTAGTAGTTCCTTCAAAGCGCAATAAATTATCTTGTAGCTTATTTTATTTTTTGACTTTATTGAGCTCACATTGAATATTTCTGGCAGATTTTTCTTTGTTGATTAATTTTTGCATAAATTACCTTTTTTGTCATTATAAAAAGTGATAATCAATGCATACTTATTTTCGTGCACAAAACATATTTACTAAACAAATAAAGCAAATTTTTATACACGGATTTCCAAATTATAGTATGGACGAGGATAAAATAGAGGCTCTTTTTAGGGAAGTTCTAAAGGAGATAGGCATTGAGGAAAACACTGAAGTATTAAAGAATACTCCAAAAAGGATTGCTAAATCATACAAGGAAATATTCGCAGGGATGGATGATGGCAATGAGCCGAAGATAACGCTGTTCAAAAACCCAGGTTACAACGACATACTTGCAGTGAAAGACATTCCATTCTATTCAATGTGCGAGCACCACCTCCTGCCTTTCTTTGGAAAGGTTTCAATAGCATACATACCTGGAGATGAAATCCTAGGTCTGTCAAAGTTCCCTAGAATAACTAAATTCTTTGCAGCTAAACCGCAGGTACAGGAAAGACTGACAAAGGAGATAGCCGATTTCATCAGCGAAAAAGTCAAAGCAAAGGGCGTTTTGGTCATAATAAAAGCAAGGCATATGTGCATGGAAATGCGCGGGATAAAGTCAATAAATGCCGAAACAAGGAGCTCTGCTATCCGTGGAGTTTTCAAGGAAAGCAAGGAAACAAGAGAAGAGGCTTTAAAGCTTTTATTGGAGGATTAGATGTCATTTAACTTAGCTGTTTACATGCATGTCTCTATTAATGGAATGATCGCTAGATCAGATAACAGCGACTTTTCCTCGGAGCTTGCCAGATTTGATTTCCTAAAAACCATGAAGAAATACAAGGTTAATGTAATAGGGAGAAACACCTTTAAAATAGCTTCAAAGAGCAATGGTTTTCCTCTGGATGGGCTAAATATAGTTGTTACAAAACATAAGATAAAGCTGAAAAGGGAATGGAAAAATGTCATAGTAACTGACAAAAAGCCAAAGGACATAATAAAAATCATAGAAAGCAAAGGATACAAAAGTGCCATGGTGGCCGGAGGAAAGCTGGCTACAAGTTTTTTGAAGGAAGGCCTGGTAAATGAGATTTACCTAAATGTTGAACCAATTGCTTTCGGCAAAGGGATACCGATATTTACAAATGAAAACTTTGAAACGAAGCTTGAACTGTTGCAAGTGAAAAGGTTCTCAAAGAATGAGGTTAGGCTGCGTTATAGGGTTTTAAATTAACATTAAAAAATTGACACTGGAATTGTAATTGTCTTATCCGGCAAAAATTAATTTTTCCTTATTAACTATTTCAATCCTTTTGATTTATAGAGCTAATGCATGTTAGTTTTAAACGTATCACAATACACTTATTTAGAGAAAATTAATGTACCATGGTACATTAAGCTTGGAAGGCCTTTTTTATCATATATGCTAGGACTTTGCTCCTTTTCGGTACTTTAAACAGCTACGGTATATGTATTTAATGAAGAAAAAGGGCTAAAAAATGCGCCAACCGGGATTCGCACCCGGGTCGCTGGCTTGGGAAGCCAGAGTTATGCTGCTAGACTATTGGCGCTTTGTGGTATATAAGTTATCTATAACAAAGGATTAAAATATTATACTTTCTCTGCCTTCAACGAGATTATCCTTTTAAAAAGCCAGGTAAAGCTTCTTCTTACCTGTATGCTTGATACAAAAAGGCTTGTCTCCATTGCCATCAAAAAAACAGCAAAAGTTATTGCAAGCACATTTGCAAATCCGCTGATTTTTTCCTTCAAATGCATATTAATCTAAGATATACGCAATTAAAAAGCTTAAAATCCTTAAACTTTTATATACATGTATAATAATTAATTAATATGGCACTTTTCAAGAAGAAAAAGGAAGAACCTGTGAACCCTTATTACCAGGAAAGTAACCTTAGGCCTGTTGCGCCTGAGAATCCTCCTCAAAATGCTAGCCAGCAGAATGCGGTACCGCAGCCTGCTCAAAACACCGCAGAACAGCAGGTGCAAGCGAATACGCAGCAGCAAAAGCAGAATTATTCAATTCCTCTCATACCTGTTCCAAGCGTAAAGATTCCTGACATTAACCTACAGCCAGTGAGATCCGCAGGGATAAGTGTATTAGATGCATTAAGGCTTGAATCAAACAGCAAATCCATAGCATTCATAAAGATGAGCGATTTCAAAAAGGTGCTTGATGACATAAAAGAATTGGAAAAGAGGATAACGCAGTCACAGGTAGACTTGGAGAATTACTCAAAGGCATTGGACACGCAAAGAGAATACGTAAAGAATTACAACCTTCTTATACAGGACATGAGAAAAATGATGGAAAGGATGTCAACCTATCTTTCAAATGTAGAGGAGTAAATTGAAAAAGGAAGAAATAGACATTGACCTTTTCAGGAAGCTTGACCTGAAAGTCGGAAAGATAATTGAAGCGGAAGACGTGGAAAAAAGCAGCAAGCTCATAAAACTAAAGGTTTCTCTGGGAGACAGGGAAAAAACAATCCTTAGCGGCATACGTAAAGAATACAAAAGCAGCGATTTAATCGGAAAGAAGATAATAATAATTGATAACCTAAAACCAGCAATGATTATGGGGCTGCAATCCCAAGGCATGCTTTTAGCTGCTTCTGATGAAGAAGGAAATCTTTCTCTTTTAACGGTTGACAAGGATATAAAAGAAGGCAGCTCAATTTCCTAGGCAAAACCCTTTTCTCTTAGAACAGATATAGGATCGCTGTCCACAGCAATTATGTCGTTCGGCAGGTATTTCTTGAATATTGGCGTGTCATACCTAGAATCCATCAATACTATTGCGCACTTGTCATTCTTTGACCTTATACCTCTGCCAGCTGCCTGCATTACCTTTATCATTGTTGGAAGGACCTGCGCATACTCAAACCCGCTGCCCATTTTTTTGTCGTAGTAGATCTGCATTGCCCTTAGCTTTATGGAGGGAGGCTCGAATGGAACTCCCACTATTCCTATTAACTTTACCATGTTGTTCTTTATCCCTATGCTTTCCGAGAAATTTCCGTTCATCACTGCAAAAAGAACTGAGCTTGAAAGGGAAAGCTTTTCCATTATCTCGTTTTTCCTTTCTCTTTCCATCTTCTGCTCTTCTTTTATTACCCTGCCCTTTTCATTGATCAATGGATATATCCTTTCCATAAAAGAATAAGACGGAAAGAAGAATATCATGTTGTACTTTGCCTTCTCCATTATGTCGTTTATTGAATCCGCTATCCTGGAGTATTGCTCCTCTCTTGCCGAAAATCTAGAGGTTACCTCCTTGTCTATTAACATTAGCCTATTATCGCTTACGGCATCGCCCTTTACCTCCAAGCTTTCATGCCCTTCCAAACCGAGAAGGTTTGCAAACATCTCTATCGGTCTGAAAGTACCGCTCATTAATATCGTAGAATAAAACGAGTCTATAACACCTTGGGAATAAATGGCAGGGTCCAATGAATTTACGTTTATCCTTCTGCCCTTTTCATCTATTGAAACGTATATTATGTCTTCTTCCTTGGCAGAAAGAAGCTTTTCCGTAAAGTTCTTCAGTATAAACGCCGCGGGTATGTTATATCCTTTTTCATGGAATTTCACTATGTCTTCCATCTTGTCTAAATCAGCTTCACTGAATATCCCCCGTATGTCTACTGCACTTTCATTTGTTGCTTTTCTTATCTCTGCTATCACCTTGTCTATCTTTACGGCAACGTCATTGTAGCCTGCCAAGTTAGCTTCAGAATACGCTTTTTCCAGGTTTCTTTGGGATATCGAAAAAGAGTTCATATCTAGGATTTTAGCAGGCAGGTTGTGGGCTTCATCCACTACAAGCACTGTGCTTCCCGGATCTATACCGGTTCTTATGGTAAAACCGAGCGCTATGCTTGGATCAAAGGCATGCGAATAGTTTGCAACGACAACTGTTGATTGCTTTGCATTGAGAAGGGAAAGCTCGTATGGGCAAAGTTCAAATTCCCTTGCAGTCTCCATCACGCTTTTAGGGTCTGAAATGTTTGCAGACAAAGCCTCTATAACAGCAGGTTTTACATCCTTGCTTTTTGTAAACGTGTTGCTGTAAAAATCGCACATGTTCTGCTCCCTTACGGCCCTGCAGAACTCTATGAACAAAGAAGGCTCAACACTGTTTTCAAAAAGGCACATTGATCTTTTTCCGTTTATGCCTGCAAAGCTTATCTTTTCAGATGAAGAATCATTTATCCTTTTCATTGTGTCATACACAATATTTTGGTGTGTGTGCTTTGCTGTCAAGAATAAAACCTTTAGATTGTTTTCTTTTGCCGCCTTTACTGCTCCGTATAGAACGGCTGCCGTCTTCCCCATGCCTGTTGAAGCCTGTATTATGAGCTTTCCCCTCTGCTTTACTGTCCTTTCTACTGCATCCGCTATGTCTCTCTGCCCGCTTCTCATTGACTTGAAAGGAAATGAAATCATATTCTTTACTCTAATTCACTACTAAAATACATTAACATTTCATAAAACATTCTTTTCAGACTGTCTTATTTGGAAGGCCGTTTTCTGTTATGCCAGAATTGAAGCTACTGATCTTAGACAGTGACTCATTGTAGCTTATAAAAGACGTTGAGTTTAAGCTTGTACCGTTGAGCTTCATTGAAATTGAAATGCCGGCGGCCAAGCTGGTTAAAACAGTTATGTTGTATTTTTTGTAAACGCAGCTTGTCAGCAAGCCGCTCAATTCTTCCTTACCGACCTTGCCTGCTATTAAAGGGCTGTTGCTGCTGTTTATGCCTACTGAGAAAGAAGAAAGTGTGAAAAGGCAGGGATAACCCTTGTAGGTTGTGTTGTATGCCTCCAAAAGGGAAACGCTGCTCATGTTTAGTGAATTTAAGAGGGCACTGCTTATGTTTTCCATGCTTTCATTTAATGAAATGCAGGAAACCTTTCCGGCAGTTGCGGATGAACCTGAACACAAGTAGGTATCGTTAGCAATGGAGAAAACGTAGGAAAGCGAGGTAACATTGTAGTTTATACCTGCTGAAACTGGAATTGATGCAGTGAAGTTTGAAAATGCCTCTGAATTTCCGTTAATGCCGTGTATCAATTGTATGTAACCCCTTGCATTTTCAGTGCTGTTTGATCCGCTGCCGTTTGACAGCGAAGTAGAGGTTGAGAGGCTGTAATTTACATTGTAAAGCAATTCCTTGCCGTTTGGTATTGCATTTTGATAAGTCTGCAATCCAAGTATGTCATTGTAAACTGCGCTTTTCAATGACGAGTTTGCAATGCTGTACGCCTGCAAAGGTGTTTTTGTATTTATAGTACTGCTTTTTCCAATTCCAAAAAGAAGAAGAATTACTGCAAAAACAATAAAAGCTGCTGCTATTCCAAAAAGGTAATACTTTTCCATTTCTATTCGTTCCCAGCCTTTTTGCTTATTGATTTAGGAGTTTCTCCCCCATGCCATGTAAGCCTTGGCCTTATCTGCACGGGGTATATCCTCTCAGAATTGTCATCAAGTATTATGCATGCCCCCGGTAATCTTGGCAGGTCCATAAGGTACTTACGTATGTCAGAACCCATATAAGTTTGCATTACAGTGTTCAAAGCATCTATATCCAATTTTGCCGTCACGTGCTGCGATATTATTATATCAGACTGTGTTATTATGTCGGTGTCCAATTTCCCGGGCTGCTGAGTTGCTATTACTAGTCCTATTCCCGGCTGCCTTCCCTCTTTTATTACCCTAGACAACGAAGCGGTTGCCGCTGTTTTGCTGTTTGCTGGCAAAAACTCATGAACCTCATCTATGAACATCCAAACTATCGGTATAGTCCTTTTTTTCTCCTCTTCAGTTATTTCCGTGGAATTGATTTCACCCAATTCTTCTACCCTTCTCTGATTAGTTCTTATCTCAAGAATCTTCTGCGACAGCAAACCTATCACTAACGCTCTCAAGCTAAACTCGCCCAACGAATGCGCATAAAGGCTTATGTCCAGTATGTTTATGTGCCCTGGAACAAGCAGGTCCTCTATCTTAGTCCCTTCCTTTTCAAACAAGCCCCATCTCAAAGCTGATTCAAACCTCTCCTTCACTGCTTCTTTTACTGTATCAGAGGTTGTCAACTGCGAGTTTATGTTCTCTATAATGTCCTTCAAGTCATAAGCTTTATTGTCTTCTTGCAAAGCTTCCAATGCCTGGTTTATGAGTATGCCATACTCATCGTTTATTGAAAAGCCGAAGATATCGCACCAGTCGCTTGTTGAAAGCTCGTTTGCGGAGATTGAAAACGGATAATCTGCCATCTCCACGTTTTCCTCCTTTACCCTGTCGAACGCGCCTTTTGGAACGAACACATTTATGTTTTTGAAAGCTGTTGGCTGGTAGCCCCATTGTTTTAATAGATCCGCTTCCTTGTAATTTGGATTCTTCATTGTCCAGTATATGCCCATTGTATCTATTATCAAAGAAGTAATGCTGTTTGCCGTTTCTTCCTCCAGTGAAGCAAGCCCCTCTGCTATGACTCCCATGGTATAACTTTTTCCCGAGCCCCTTTTTCCGGCTATAAGAACTACGTGTGGTCTTAATGCATCCAGCATTATATTATTTCCCAAGCTAACTACATTGCCCATCGTTATGTACTGCTTTCCTATCAAAGTAGTTGCTAAATCACCATAATCCTTGTGATCTTTTTCATTTCTCCCTATAACTACACTATACACCATAACAGATACAAAAATTACAGCAATATAAATTTAAAATGGCATTTTATCCCAAGCTGCTTTAGCATTTATTTTTGTTTTGTAAAATTAACTTACCTAAATCATTAGGCTATAAGCTTATTATACAATCAATAATTCTTAACATCGAAAACAGTTTTATTAACATTTTACTCTACATTAGAAATTTTTCCATAAAAACATAATGCACAAAAAACGTAAAAATTGTGCACTGTACTGCACAAAATTTAAATATACGTAATTCTATTTAAGTATATGGAATTGAGGGAGGTAATCATCCGGCAAAAACATGACCTTGAAGTGCAGAGATCGTCTTTGTTTATTGAACGCGATGCAAAAATAGATAAAAACGCATTAAAAAGCGACATAATAAAGATAATAATCGGACCAAGAAGAGCAGGCAAATCTGCGTTTATAATAAGAGCTACTGACAACGAAAATTTCGGATATATTAACTTTGACGACGAATCGCTTGTAAAAATAGATGATTACAATGACATTTTAAAGTATGAAAAAGAGATATTCGGAGATTTCAAATTCCTTATACTAGATGAGATACAAAACCTACCAAGATGGGAATTGTTTGTTAACAGGTTACAGAGAAGCGGGTATAACCTGCTAATAACCGGTTCAAATTCAATGTTATTAAGCAGGGAATTGTCAACCCACCTAACCGGCAGATACCTAAGCACACTTATTTTGCCGTTCTCATTTAAAGAATTTATTCGGTCCAAAAAAATAGAACACAAAAACAATGAAATCGCAGAAGAAGTGGGTAACACAATGAGAGTTTTAAGGGAATATCTTGAGAAGGGGGGCTTCCCAGAAGTAGCAATAAAGGGGTTGGATTACAAAGACTACCTTAAAACCCTCGTTAGCAGCGTAGTTTTAAAAGATATATTGAATAGGTACAAGATAAGATTTTCCTCCAAGGTATATGAGCTTGTCATATACTTGATAGAAAGTTTTACCCATGAAATTTCATTTAATTCTATTAAAAAAACACTAAAAATGAGCAGCGTTCACACCGTTGAAAAGTACATGGAATACATAAATGAGGCTTTTTTAACGTTTAGAATCTACAGATTTTCATTTAAGTCTAAAGAAAGAATTGTGCCAAAATCCAAAATATATGCTATTGATAACGGAATTATAAACGCTTATTCTTTTAGATTAACAGAAAACATAGGAAAACTTATGGAAAACGCGGTAGCAGTAGAGTTAATGCGAAGATCCAACTCATTTACCGAGTTTAATGTAAATTACTGGAAAGACGAGCAGCAAAGAGAGGTGGATTTCGTAATTAAAAATGGTCTTAAAATAACGCAGCTGATACAGGTTACATATGCATCTTCAAAAGATGCTATAAAAGATAGAGAAATTAAAAATCTTCTAGATGCGTCAACTAAACTAAAATGCAATAACCTTTTAGTCATAACTTGGGATTACCAAAAACAGGAAGTAATAGAAGGCAAAAAAATAGACTTTATGCCGTTATGGAAATGGCTTCTTATTTAGGATAGAAAGCCATTTTATTAGCTGCTTAATTATTATCCTTGTTTTTCTTTAACCACTCTTCTTCATCAATCTTTATTGCTTTCCCTTTAACTTCTTGAACATTGTACCTCTTTTCCAACTGCTTCATCTTTGAAAGAAACGCTTCTTCTAAGTCAAAATTCAAGTGATCAGAGATTGCTAAGCAGCCGAAGAAAACGTCAGCTGTTTCGTTCTTTATCTTCTGCAGGAACTCCTTATCTTCCTTTGCCTTCTTATCAAGCTCTTTTCCGTCCTTCCATAGGAAAAGCTCCAGCAGTTCATTTGCTTCTACGGAAATGTCTTCCGCCAAGTCTTTTGAGGTCTGGAACTGCCTCCAGTCCCTTTCGTCTATGAAATTCTTTGCGACTTCGGTAAGCTCCTTTACGCTTTTTTCCATAGTATAAGTAAAAAACGCAGCAATTAATCTTTTTGTCCGTTTCTTTCAATTAAGAAAACATGTATGAGACTATGCTTTTTGCCTGTTTGTAACCTATTTCTTTGTTTAATGATGAAACTACAACTAAAGATTTGCCATTCAATAGGTAAAGCTCAGTAACGTTTTCCAATGATGAATTCGTTGAGTTCAGCTGTCCGTTTATGTAAATCATGCTTGAACTGCCTATAGTAGATGTGTTAAACTTCAGCCTTGAATCGTTTGCGTACTCTGAAGCTATGCCTGTCTCTGCTGAAGTGAAAATCGTGCTCGCTTCGGAAGACGAATTAATGTAATACGCTGTGGATATAAGCGTTGTTATGTTATTTTTGGATTTGTTCGTTGAGATCTGTGCGATTTCAGAAGAAGGTATGAATTCCTGCACTGCCGCCGCTACAGTTCCCGCAGGAAACTGCCCTGTTCCTGCATAAGCTTTTACCACGGTTGAATTTGCCGTTTGATTGTATACCAAAGACCAATTACCACCGATTATCGAATTTAGAGACGGGCTTGAAAGGTAAGTTATTGGGGTATAACCCACAGAACTTACACTTGTTTTTCCTAAAGGATGAATAAGGAAAATTGCAATTGCAATTACAGCTACTATTATTATAACTGCAGGTACAATGATTTTTATAGGAATTTTAACTGGGTTTTTGCCTTTTGATTTATTTTCTACTGAATCGCTGTCGCTTGCATTTGAATCTGCAGTGCTTCTTGATTCCCTTTCTTCAGCTTTTTTAGCTCCTTCTGGATCTTGATTTGCTTTTTTGTCTTTTTTTAAATCAAGATTCTGCTTGTTTCCATCAGAATCCATGCAATACCTAAATTATTGTGGTATTTAAAAGTTTCCCTGCTGTCTATTCCAGCAGTTCTTCCATCCTGCTTTCTAGTTTTCCAGAAATCCTCTTTACCTTCTTCAAAGAAGCCAAAGGCTCGTCTCTAACAACTAAAGAATTGTAATTCTCATTCTTGTTTAAGGTAATAGAGAACTGTGCTACATAGAGATGGAGCAACTTTGAAAGCTGGCTGAAGAATGAAATGTTAACGCACTCTCCGCTTCTTATACAAGGGTTGCCGCACATCCTACCAGAAGGATAAGATTTCTCAGTGTATAGATTGAGGTCTGCCGCCGCTTTTTCCAGGTAATCTATCAAATTTGATCCGCTTTCTTCCCTTTTCAGGTTTATCTTTACTTGATAGGCGTTTTTATCTTCGTATGCCATTTGAGTACAATGAAGAGATTCATTATTTAAATCTTTCCATTAATTCAAAAATAGATTATTCGCTTTGTTTGAATTTACGCACACTGCTCAAGGATCTGCCATTTCTAAACAGGCAGTGAAAAACGCTGGGTGCAGGATTCGAACCTACGCATCCTTTCGGAAACCGGTTCTCGAGACCGGCGCTTTAACCGCTCAGCCAACCCAGCTTTTCATTTTTTATATGAATTTTGTATGTATTATTACTTTAAATTTTACTTTTGCTATTAAAATAGCATGGAAGTAACGCTTATAGCTGAAAGTTTGGACCCCAGCAAAGGTAGCGCTTCTAGGTATGGTTACGAGCTAAGCAAGGTAAAGGAGATAAAAAATGTCGTAGACTTTTCAAGATCCTTAAAAACCAGCGGGTTTTTAGATGACTGGCTAAACAAAGGCTACAGGAGGAAAAAAATTATTGAAAGAAACTCTGCTAACCTAGGAAAGTTGCTTCATTTTACACAGCCGGAATCTTTTATTGAAACAAGAGAGCTGGATAAAAAGAAAATTATGCTTACAGTGCATGACCTTGCCCCTTTCAAAACAAAAGACTTTTTAAATCAGAATTCTGCTAAAGAACGTGTTTCAGACAAAAAAAGGTTTATAGCTGCGATAAAGATGGCGGATAGGATAATAACTGACAGCACACAAACAAGGGATGAAATAGTCGATTTGATAGGGATAACTCCTGAAAAAATAGTTATAAACCCTCTTGGAATATCGGATAAGTTTAAGAAGATTGACGCTAAGAAAGCCGGAATTATAGGCTATTTTGGAAGCATGAGCAACAGGAAGAGAGTGGACAAATTAATTGAGGATTTCATTGCCTCCGGTATAAGCGCAAAGTTTAAACTTGTAGTGTACGGGGATGGATCAAAAAACAACTTATCGCTTAAAAACAAATACGAAAAATTCGGGAGTGTTATATTCAAAGAAAGCATTAAAGAGGAAGAACTGGTAAAGATCATAAATTCCTTTGATTATTTCTTTTACCCCACGCTTTATGAGGGGTTTGGTCTGTCTTTAGCAGAATGCGTAGCATGCGGCGTACCTTCCTTCATATACAAAGATGCAATAATACCACAGGAGGTTAGAAAATACGCATTGGAAGTTGAAAAGATAGATGACATAGAAAAATACGACAAAGTAGAGATTGAAAAGGACTTTGCAGATAAATCAAATAAAATAAAGAAAGAGTTTACCTGGGAAAACAACATAGACAACCTCCTCAAAGAATATAAAAACTTGCTTGGTTGATATGCAAAAAACGATATGCATAACCGATACACAGATGTATTCAATCAATGGAGGCGGTCAAGTCTTTGTAAGATCGATAATAAACGGATTGCAGAAAAACTACAACATAATATACATTGGCGACAGCGACGAATTTCTGGGTTATGGCAAGATAAAAACCATAAAACCCTTTAAAAGCTTTGTCTATAAGCTTGGAATAAACAAAATGCACATTCTTGATAGAGGAATCGAAAGATTGTGCTTTAGACTGCCGGCTTTAAGTAAATTAATAATAAAGAAGATAGAACTTAATTCAGACGTAATAATAAGCAATAGCACTGTAGATTACCTGACACTAAAAAGAAACAATGGCATCCACTACAAATCTGCAATCATAGTAAAACACCACCCTTACTATAAATTCAACCAAAAGTACCCTGGCTTCATAATCAATGGGCATAAATTTTTCATATTTGTAGAAAACAATGAAGAACAGAAAAGCCTAAGCAAAGACTACGGAGAAGGAGTTGTCGTTGTTTACCCTCCTGTGAATATCAAGGAAAAATACGACAAAGAAAACGTGGCTAAAGGCTTAATAGAAAAAGTAGCAGGTAAAAAAGTTATATTGAGTATAGGGAGATTAAGCGAAAACCAGAAAAGATTCTCTGTAGCGATATCCGCGATGAAGGAATTAACAAAATCTGGGGAGAACTTTCTTTATTTGATAGCTGGAGACGGTCCTGACAAGGAAAGATACCAAAAGATGATAAACAGCTTACAGTTGCAAGACAAGGTGTTACTTTTGGGGTTTATAAATGAGGATGAGAAATCTTTTCTTTTGAGTGTCTCTAAAGCTGTATTAATTGTTTCTGACAGGGAAACATTTGGATTAAGCATGGCTGAGGCACTTAGATTTGGAGTGCCGGTCGTTTCTACTAAAACTAGCGGATCTCTTGATTTTATAGAGAATGGAAAGAACGGATTTTTAGTAGATAGTGATGCAAAGGAGATATCTGAAAAGATATCATATATTCTAAAATTAAAAAATAAGGAGTATAATAAGATGAAAATAAACTCTGAAAAATCATGCAGCAAATTAAAACCAGAAATTGCAACAAAAAACATAAAGAAGAGGATTGAAGAGCTGTTAAAGTAAGAATCTAATCATTTATTTTTATTTAGCCATGGAGATTCTGGTAAAAAGCTGCAAAGTAATCTAGGTTTTCCTTAGAGGTAGAGTCTGAATAAAAAAGAACGACATTTTTCGTCAGAAACTTGATCCTTTTAATGTTTAATCCATAAAGTTTATCTATTACTGAGTTTAAGATTTTTGTAGGCACCCTGCTAAGATAAAGATCAAATCCATAGTCTAATGGATTTATGCCTATTTTACTGGGATCTACAAAATTTACGTTATCTAGCATAAAATGTGAATTTAAAAGATAACTTGAATAATTATAGACTTTTTTATTTGTTAATTTTAAGTACACAAAAGCAAGATTTATCAGGAGCTTACCTTGCATGGTATTTGTGATTAAACCTTCTCTCGATGTTATTCCTTCTGATATTATCCTGTCTCTATAATACTTGAAGCTCCTAACAGCATACTTAAAAACCCCCTTTGCATAACGGGTTTCACGCTTTAAGCTTATGGCGTTCTTTGAATACAAGGCAGGGACAAAGTACACTTTTACACCCTTGCTTATCGCCCTTGAGATAAGCTCTATTCCTTCCCCTTCATTTGAATCTATCCAATTCCCTATCTTTTCCATTGTGGCTCTACTGCAGAACTCTGACTGTGAAAAAAGGCTGTTCTCTTCGTAGTTTTTTAATGCATAATATACTATTTTTGACAAAGAGTCAGAGTAAACCGTGTCAAAATCAACGGTGAAAACGAACTTTCCTTTTGTGTTGTCAAAGGCAATAGCTCTGCCTTTACCTCTTGTGCATTTTTCTTGTATTATCGTTATATTCGGATACTTCTTTTGGTAGTCTTTCAAAATTTCATATGTTCCGTCTGTAGAATAATTGTCTACAATAACCATCTCAAAATTATCTTTGAAGTCTTTGAACTGGTTTATTATTGAATCTATCGAATTTTTTATATATGAAGAGCTATTATAAACCGTGCCGTATATGCTTACCTGCGGATTTTCAACCATATGATAAATATTAATCGCATATTTAAATATTCAGATATATAATGAATTCTGATGGAGCCAAATATACTTTTTATAGTCTGTGACACGCTGAGAAAGGACGTATTGGAGGTCTATGGCGGGGAAGCTAAGACTCCGAACCTTATAAGATTAGCAGAAGACTCAATGGTCTACGAAAACGCAATAGCACCTTCTCCTTGGACATACCCATCGCATGTTTCCATGTTTACCGGCCTTTACCTTAATGAGCACAAAGTGCATGAAACCCTTGAGGTAAAATCATACAAAATAAACAAGTTTCACCAGGAACTTAAAACAGAGTATATAGCAGAACATTTGAATGCTAGAGGGTACACGACAGAAGGCTTGTCCGCAAACCCTTTTGTTTCTCCATTCTCTTTCTTCGACAGAGGATTCGACAGCTTTTATACAATAGACCCAAGACCTGACACAAGAAAAACCGATCTCATAGAACAGGCAAAGAAATTGGGCAAAAGCCCTGCAGAGATATTAAAGGCTCTGATCAAGAAAGGCAGGTTCATAGATATAGTAAGATACTTCAATTACCTCCAGTACATGAAAAAACTTGACAAACTTTACAATTATCCTTTGGAAAAGGGGGCTTCCCTTTCAAACAAGATGATAGAAAACGGAATATGGCGTTCAAAGTCATTCAAGTTCCTAAATCTTATGGAGATGCATGAATCCTATGAAACAAACAGCCATGGCGATGAGATATTCAAGAACTTCACGGGAGTAAAAAGCATATCAAAAAAGAGGGTTGAGAAACTCAAAAGCAAGTATATTTCGGCTGCGGAGTACCTTGACAAAAAGCTTGGAGAGCTGATAGAAGCCGTAAAAAAGGAAGGATTCTACGATGACACAATGATAATAATAACCAGCGACCACGGGCAGGCATTCAATGAACATGGGTACATGTACCACGAGGTATTTTTATATGACGAAATAATCCGTGTCCCACTTATTATAAAGTATCCCAACAGTAAAAAATTCGAGAAAAAGGAAGGATATCAAAGCACTGTAAACCTATTCAAACTCATAAAATCAATCCTGAATGAAGGGGATGACTCAGTTTTAACAACTGAGACAGCCTTTTCTGAATCCTATGGGGCGGCTTTGTCACTCCCTGACAGATTTAAAGACAGGATGGAATACGTTAAGGAGCATTATGAAAAGCCAAGAAAGTGCGTTTTTAAGGATGGCTACAAGCTATCTGTTGAAGGAACTACTGGAAAGGTAGAAGAATTTACTTTGAATGGCAAGGACATAGATCAAAAAGAGAATGCTGACAAGTTCAAAGATTTGATTAATGAGCTTGAAATATTCAAGGGAAGCGAAAACTTCAAGCTACCTGACTTTCAGTAAGGGTTCAACTTAAAAACCTCTTTATTGCGTAATTCTTGTAAACGAAGAAAACTAAAATTAGCATCACTCTCCTTAAAAAAGGCTTGTTCCTTAGAAGTTTTAATCGATACTCTTTAAAAAACTTCCAAGTATCTCTTGTCAAACCGCTTTTGTCTCCCTTTAATATATCAAGCCTAGTTTGTGCCTGGAATATGACTGTGTCCAAAAAAAGCAAGGCTAAATTTGAATTGCTTTTTGCGATAATTTCTCTTATAAATTTCAAAGAGGGGATATTCAAGCCGATCTCGCTTTCTATTGCTTTATTCAGATCATTTTGCTTTGAAGTGTTATTTGCATGCACTCGGTAAAAAGTAAGTTTATTATTGTCTATAAGGATATTTACATTATTAACTAATGATATAGAAAGAGAAAAACAATCTGGATTGCCCCTTAAATTTGTGATATCATTCGAGTATTTTTCTAGCAAGCCCCTTTTTATAACTATTGCACTCATGCAAAAAGCGGATGAATGCAAAACATTATAATTTTTATTATACCCACTTGGGCTAATTTTTAGCACCTTTTTCTTTATATCCCCTTTATTAAGATCTTTTTCCTCTCTTGTCATACCATTGTGGTAATACCCGATGTCATTTGACTTCATTAGTTCGTATACTCTAGAAAGTTTCCTGCTATCGAAGACATCATCATCATCCAAAAATGCGATTACCTGTCCATTTGATTTTTCGGCAGCAATTTTTAAGTACTCTCCTAGATTACAATTACCAGTTTTTATGGAGATTATTTTATTCTTAGATATGTAGCTATCTATGTTTTCCTCAGAGAAATTCTTAATGCACACTATTTCATACATATCTCTGCTTAAGGTCTGGTTAACTGCAGAATTCAAGGCATCCAAAAGAAAATCCTTCCGGTTATAAGCGGTCACAACTACAGAAATAGGTATACTTTTAGAGTTATTAGCCATATTGATATTAAATTTGCAATGCTTAAAAACTTTCCAAGAAACGCTGCATGTTTTCCTTTACAGCGGAAGGCCTAGTTTCTGCCGCATCTTGATATGCCTTTTCAACATCAACTTTATTCCAGCTTTTGTTTCTTAGTATTTCATCTATGTTGTTTTCATTCCACAGAAGAGTGTTTCTTTTTACTATCTCTATCAGATCACCATCATAGCATAATACTGGAATTTTGCATGCCTTTGCCTTCATTATTGGAAATCCAAAACCCTCCATTGTTGAAGTAGACAGATAAGCATCGAATGAATTATAAGTTTCTACGATCTTGTCCTGTGGCAAAAACCCGTAATATTTTATATTTTCCTCATTTTTTATTTCCTCTGCTAATGGAAAGCCTTTTCCATATAAGTGAAGCTCAATGGAACTGTCTTTTAGTTTCTTAAAATGCTCAATGAATACTTTAAGCTTTTCTACCTTATTTGCGCCGAAACCATTTATGTAGCCTATAACAATTTTATCTCTTTTGCTATTTTCGGATCTGTTTAAAGGCTGATATATATCATCTACTACAGAAAACTGCAAGACATCTATTTTTTCTTCTCTTACCCCAAACTCACTTATTAACCTCTCTTTAAATTTTTGTGAGTATACACCTACTTTATCATAGAATTTTATATTTTCATAACTTTTTTGCACTCTTTTTAAAACAAAATACCTAAATACATTTTTCGGGAAACGCCGTCTCTTCACATTATT
>JAKAAG010000014.1 GCA_021797085.1 Nanobdellota archaeon | reverse complement strand
TCTGCAATATTGATAATGCCAGAATTTGGCAATTACTTTGATAAAAAAGAACTAACAAAAAGCAAGGATCTCGATAGTATACTGATTGAAGATAAATCAAGAAGCGCAGAAGAAAACGCAATAGACACTATTTATAAGATAAAACGAAACTTTCCGGGTGTGGAAAAGATAACTTTAGTAGACGATTACGCAGGTAAACTCAGATCTATAATACTATTCACCAAATACGCAGGTATAAATTATAGTATAGATTTTTCAGGAATAAAGACAGAAAATAAGTTGCATAGAATCACACATGAGCTTGGTGCACTCCCGCTTTCCGTTCTACCTTATAGAATGAACAAGAAACTATCTGAAAAAATGAGAGAAAATAACTTGTATAGATAGTTTATGGACTAGAAAACTGTGTTAAAATATACATAAACTATACTTACAAAACGGAAGAGATATATAAATAGTTTATTCCCTTTAAAAAATGTATAACGTAACCGCTTTAATCATTTACTTTTATAATTGATGGACATTGAATTTACTTTATCTTTGAAAGGTCTTCTTTATATGTTTCTTTTGAAAGCAGTGCCGAAGTGAGTATGAATATCTCACCGATTATTATGCCTATTGCAGTGATCCACCAGAAAGAACCCAATGCTGCATGCAATGTAGTTACATTTGTGGTGTTAGTTAAAGGATTTACTGCACCAACTGCCGCTAGTATTATAACTGAACTCCATGAACCTACTATGAATCCGCCATTAAATGATATACCAACGCCGGTGCTTCTTACTTTAGTGGGGAATTTCTCGGCTAAATAAGCAGGTATAACGCCATACGCTCCTGTCGTTACGAATGCCAGGACAGATGCCAAAAATCCGGCCATCAAAATGCCGTATGCGCCTGTAAACATACCATACATCGTAGGAAATGCTAATACTATTGCTAAACCTGAAAAAATGTACAGTGCCTTCTTCCTACCTATAATATCGCTTATATATCCGGAGCTGAAGTAGCCTAACAATGAAGTTAGTATTGCCACTATTACTATGTAAAGGAAATCTGGAAAACCTATACCAAAAAATTCTGGTAGAGTAGTGGGGTAAAACCCTAAAGTCAAACTATATATCCATGCTATTCCAGTCATTGCAAGCACCCCTACAAGAAAAGAGAATCTGTATTGCTTGTTTCCAAAAACGGTTCTAATAGGGTGTGGATCGAGTTTCTTTTTCTTGCTTATATCGGACCATAGATATGATTCTGGCATCCTCAATCTTATTATTAAACCAACTATAACAGGTATTATGCCTATGAAGAAGAACACTCTCCAGCCTGCACCATATGCTGCACTTATAAATGAACTGCCGTATGTAAACCTTAACGTTAGATAAACTATTGCAGCTAATGCATAGCCTATAGGATAACCGCCCTGCAAAAGAGAACCAATTCTTCCCCTATATTTTGTATTTACGCTTTCCGTTACTATAGAAGAACTGTTTCCGTATTCTCCTCCGGCAAACACTCCCGTTATCATCCTGAAAAGCGCAAGAAATATTGGTGCCGCTATACCAATCTGTGCATATGTAGGCAGTAAGCCCGTAGAGAATATTATTATCCCCAACCCTATTAAGGTAACGACCATTGCCAATTTTCTTCCTTTTCTATCAGCAAACCTTCCAAAAATAAGGCCACCTACCGGTCTAAAAACTAGACTTATAAAGTATATGGCAAATGCCCCTATTATGGCCAGTATAAGATCTCCAGCAGGGAAAAATAATGTAGCTATTACTGGAACCAGAAGGAACATTGCACTTAAGTCATAAGAATCAAGAATCCAGCCGGATAATCCTCCTGCAAATATGCCTCTTAACTTTTTGCCATTTAAACCAAGCTGCATATTATTTAAAACAATTTGCCTTATTTAAAGATTATCAATTTAGGGATTAGTCAGATATCATAAAAGACTGGCTAATGTGTTACCAGAAAATCAGCCACACCTACCTAATCTAATTAGATAGATTTGGTGCTGTATTTGTCGCGTTTAAATGTTAGAAGTTAAGATAATTTAGGTAGAGACGATATAAAACTAACATTTTTAGGAGGGTTTTCTATATGTGATACTATATCCTCTGAGATATTAACAAAGTCATACAAACCATTAGAACTTACATTTACAGAACTTACATTTACTGTAGTGTCAACATACCCCTCCAACGGAAGACCAAATGAATTAGAAAAGCACAAATTATAATAACGATGTGCTTTTACATCTGTTGAATTGCCCAAAATGCCTTCTGCACTGGTAGTTCCAGAAACTTCCGAACAGTTATTCCCATCGTAGGTCTTTTCACCTATGTAATTAACCCTGCCGTATTTAGATGATATCTTACCTAGAAATTGACTTAGATTATAAGGATCAATCAATTCATTCACGTTGGATGAATTAATGGTACTACCAACAAGCCAAGATATATAGTTATATGCTAGGTATTTGGATAGGGGATACACCCTAGTATAATTTAAGCATTCAAATGTGTTAAAGCCAGCATCGCAAAACGTTAGGTTGTTATTGCTTCCTAACAGATAGTATGTGCCACCCGTATTTTCTATACCGCCGCCGCTAAAAAATGCCTTAAATGCATTTCCATATTTGCTTACGTAAGAAACTATGTCTTCTTCATAAGGGCTTGCTACTCCAGAAGGAGAAAAGCTGGAGAAATTTAGATAAGAACCCGTGTAGCTTATGTTAAACGCATTAGATGAATTTATCAAAGAAGAAACGACAGAATTTAGTTGAGTTGTAGAACCGACACTTGAAAAAGCTGAAGAAGAATGAATCACACCTGAAACTTGAATCAAATAAGACAGGGTACCTGTAAGGTATAAGACCAAGAATATGACAGCTATCACTATTATACCCGCCAAGATAGCTATGGAGTGACTACCACCTTTTTTAGGTTTTTCATCTGAACCGGCAAGAGAACTAACAGAAATTTGAGTCCCTTCAGAATAAACTTGTTGATTATCCGGATTTTGCGAAGGGGCCATATCCATAAATAATTAATAAAATAATTTAAATATAAAAGCATTTTCTTGATTCTTAAAATTTTTATACTTTTTTATCTTGTTTGTAAACTATAATTAGACAAGGAGATAAATAAATATTGCCAGTATTCCTGTTGAGATTATGACTAATGATTGGAATAAACGCAGGTTCTTGGATTTTATGATACCAGAAACGCTTGCGCCTATAAATGCGCCGACTGCCGCTCCAACGATCAAAAGAGGGATGTAAATCAAAGTGTTTTCTGGGAAACGAATAGATCCTAAGTGCAGTAAACCACCAAAAACCGAGGTGATTATCATTGCTAGTATTATCGTTGAAAAAATTACTTTTGGGTTCATTTTACGTACTGCTGTCATATATGTACCAGTTATCCCTCCTATGCCCATGCCAGTAAATCCAGATATTATTCCAGCTACCAATCCGATAAAACTCACATCCTTTCCGAGTTTTTTGCCCGGTTTTACATAATCTTTTAGTTTTCTTTGCTTAAGAACTGATATTAGCGAAAAAGTTCCTATTGACAAAGGAATAAAACCAAAAACGCCCTTGAAAATATCAGTCGGAACCACAAAACTAAGCAATGAACCAAGAAAAACGCCTAATAGACCCATCACAAGCAGGATTTTAAACAGGTGCATGCTCACGAAGCCATGCTTTATATTTGAATAAGAACCCACCACTGAGCTGGTTGCTATAGTTATAAGGCTTAAACCTCCTGCGGAAACAGAACTTAAACCCATGTAATAAAGAAAGAAGAGCACAAGCAATGCCCCACCGCCTATGCCGGACATGTTTCCTATGAACGCTATAAACATTGCAAATAAGGGCACAATTATTAGTACTGCAAGCATACTTAGATAATTATCTGTGGATATTTATAGCCTAATACGAAATTGAAACTGTAAATGATTTTGCAAATCAGTTTATGGCTGCTATTTTTATGTCAAACTTTAACGTTTTTCCTGCTAATGGGAAATTAAAGTCCAAAGTTACATCATTTTCATTTACTGCGACTACTGTAGCCTGCATTCCAGTGTTAGAACTCACCATCATCCCTTCTTTTACTTCTTCCCCTTGAAATTGATTCTTTGGGATCTTTATTACCATCTCCTCGTGCCTTTCACCATATGCTTCTTCCGGTTTAATTGTTATGCTCTTATTTTCTCCAACCTTCATTCCTACTACCGCATCATCAAAACCCTTTATAACCTGGCCAGCACCAACCTCAAATGATAGCGCATCCTTTCCTTCGTTTGAATCGAAAACGGATCCATCTTCTAAATAACCGGTGTATATTACCTGTATTTTATCCCCTTTTTTAACTTCTTCATCTGCCATCTAATCCACCTCAAAAACCTCATTTATCCAGTACAGAAAACCATACAAGATTCAATTAAAATGAACTAATAGTATATTAAACTTACTACCAAAAAAAGACGGCAAAATTTAAGCATTTTTATTACACGGCTGGCTTTAAATAAAATGGACTTTTACTATGCTTTTGAAGCATTTTGGGGAATATTTGAACTTGTGAACGTTGTCGCTGTTTCAGTTATTTCCTTGTTATTAATCTACATACTTCAAAAGCACAAAAAAGACAGAGCTCCAATATTTATCTGGGCGTTAAACCTTAAAAAATCAACAAACCAGATTTACTTACTGATTACTGCGACTATTCTTTTCATACTGGTTTTCTCAATGTACATATTAGGGGAGATATTAAAGATTCTGTATATGGTAATTGCGGCACAGATCCTAGGATTAGTTTCTTACCTTTTAATTTCATATGTGATAGCCTTATGGTTTAAGGCTTTTTGGAGGTTTGTATGATACTTGAGATAGAAGGCATAATTGCATTGATGAGCGGAATATTTGTGCTATTTTCCCTTCTTAGGTTCATACACTACTTTAGGATTTACAGAAATGCAGCTCTGCAAAGGATAAAACTATCTAAAAACGTTGTAAATTACTTTATATTCTTTTTATCTGCAAACTTTATACTTGTAGTTACATATTCATTCGCAGCTGGACCAAATAATATAAAATATGGCATAGTGGGAGCTATATTGTATCCCTTCATCTTTGGCCTATTCTTCCTTTATCTTTCGTATGCCATAGAGGGTGGAAAAGAACAAAAGTCCTTGATTAAAAAAATAAATTAAACAAACAAACAGTAAATAAACTAAAACGATTCCAAGGCATAAAACATCAATCAAATAAAATTCTTTGACTTTAAAAATAACCTGCGACCAAGAAATCGCTGTACCCTGATTTATAGGCCAGCCATAATTCAATAAGTATAAAATTAACTTATGTCCTGTAACGGCAAATTCTTTACCATTTTTAAGATGGTACTATTTAACTCCGTTAAATAGCTAGTATTCAAAGGTGCAGAAGCTGATATATAGACCTCCATTCCATTATATAATGTATAAAATTGGTATGAATAATCTGTAATACCAGTAGAGTTAGCACCAAACGCCGGCTGTCCGTCAATTGTCATATTATAATTATTTGGAAGAAAATACGAAAATGAATCGTATAAACTACTAAAATTATTATAAATTGATGGAGAGGAATAAAACGTTTCGGATATTCCTTTGGAAGGGTTATTTAAATAAAAGTAATAATTTAAAGAACTTGAATAGTCAAAGCTAAGGTTGCTAGCAAAAACCATGCCAGGTATGTATGCGTCAACATATGAAAGGAGGGCTTTTGGCGTTGCAACCGTAGTTGGCTTCAAACTACTTGAAAGCTCCGCTGCCGCAATTAACTGTGAAAGCATTGTTTGATTAACTGTATACGAACCTTTTGGAAGAACAGAAAGGCTGGAAACAGAAGTTGGAGCTGGATTAAAAGATGAATTAAGCTGTACTGATAAAATAAGATTAGACAAGTTAAAACTTGCGTTCAGGGCCTTGTCTATAACAGCAGAATCCTTTGTCAAGTTAATTATCAATGAGCCGTCCAATGGAACCCCATAATTATTTGAGAAGCAGGAGCTAAAGCCGACCGAAACATTATATTTACTCTGGAAATCTGCCGTACTATTTATATCAAGAATAGAGCATGCCTGCCCATTATAACTTGAACTCTTTATGTACTTTACTTGTAGGTATTTACTGATTGAATTGTTAACTTTGCTCAAGTTTACGCTATTCAGGTTACTACCCAGCAAAGAAGTTATATTGCCTGCTACTTTGCTTACGTTATCTGTTTTCAAAGAAAGACAAAGCAAGGAAGCGGTGTTTATACTTGTGTCATTTACTGATGCACCAATTGCTGTAAGTGTTTGATTTGTCATTTGCGAAACCATTTCAAATGGTATGCAAAGAGAGGAATAAGTCCTATTAGATATGCTTGTTAAATTTATGTAATAAAGACCTGATGGGAATGTCGATATATTTGCATTGCTATCTATCGCAGCTATATTTTTTATCAAAGATAGCACATCTATTTTGGCAGCTTCCTTTGTATATGGTGAATAGTGTGAGATATATCCATTTATTGGAAGATTAAATGAAAAACTTGCTGGACCTGCCAATGCATTTAAGCTTATAAGCATGCTGTAAGACATATTAAAAGGCCCGCTAGTATTTGAAAGTTTAGATGAAACTGAAGCAAGCTGATTGAAATTAGATACACTGTAGTACGGGTTAGTTGCTGCTGAAATCTTCAAAAAAGGAACATAACCTTCGTAGGATGCAAAGATGAATACTAAGAAAACCGCTAGGACTATTATCGCCGCTATTCCCACATATTTGTGCTTATTTGATCCATTAGGTATTGGACCCAACTGGATACTTGTGGGATTTGTTTGCATGCCTGTGGAATCGTCCATATTGTATATGAAGCGATTATGTCTATAAAAAGATATTCTTTTTTACTATTTGTCGATTGTTTGCCTGCTTTGCTTGTGAAAACCGATAAGGGTTATTATAACTCCAGCTACAAAAATAGCTAAACTTGCGAATAATAGGGTGCTGCCTATCGATTCTGCGGCCTTACCGTAGGATTTTATTATCAAAACATCGACAAAAGGAAGGATTAGGCCAATAATAAACAAGGCTAGACCGGTTATGACTATTGAATTAAGTTTCAATGCCATTTAATTAATTTTAACCACCTTTATCTTAAAAATGAGGGTTTTGCCTGCTAGAGGGGGGTTAAAATTGACTGTAACGTTTGTAGAGTTTAAAGCAGTGATTATTCCTGCGGCACCGTTTCCATTAGATACCTGTTCTCCTACTGCTATTGAGTTGTTGCCGAAATCAGCCCTTGGAACAGTTATTATGAGTGAGGTATTAACATTTCCATATGCTTCGCTAGGTGGCAAAGTAACATTTTTTGTTTGTCCTTCCTTCATGCCTATGACTGCATTGCTAAAGCCTTTGATTACCTGTGAAGAGCCAGCTATGAAACTGAATGGAGTTGAATTAAAATTACTTTGCACAAGCGTTCCGTTTGAAAGCCAAAGTGAATAGAATACCGTTACATTGTCTCCGCTTTTAACTGATATAGAACTGTTATTGTGGCTTAAAAGATAAAATGAAGCTATTGCCAATACTACAACTACAGCTATTACAATAACATATATTTTCTTAAAGCGCAGCTTAACTATAGATTCCTCAGACATATCTTTACTTTACACAATTACCATTTATTAAATTTTTCATATAGTCTTTAGCTGTTTAATTATAGGTATAAATAGCTAAAAAGTTGATGAATGATATGGTTGTGTATTCGCATTTCCTATATCTAACTTATATTTACATATCCATAATAATCTCTGTTTCCTCTTCTTTGTACATTCTGCTTATATATTATTTCTATAAAAAGAAAGAAAAGGTAGGAAACAATACAGATACAAAGGACTCGCTTACGATACTCATACCAGTATACAATGAAGATAAAAAACTGTTTGAAAAGTGCATTGAATCGGTAAAAAGACAGGAAACTAAGTTTATAGTAATAGGAAACGGATGTTATTCACCTTATAAAGAGATAACTGAAAGAAATAATGGGAAGTTTGTTTACTTGCCTAAGAATGTAGGCAAAAAAGGTGCACTTGCGGCAGGCATAAAACTAATAAAAAGCAAGTATGTAATGTTTTTAGACAGCGATACAATTCTGCCAAAAAAAGCCGCTGAAAATCTAATCAGTAAATTCGATGATAAGACTGCGGGTGTTGGTGCCGAAGTAAGAATTATAAAAGAAAAGAATAAATTTGTCTATTACCCTTCGGAAATGCTCCAAAGACTAAGGCAGCTGTCCTTCAAGGCAATGTCATATTTTGATAGGGTTATGGTGATAAACGGCCAGTGCGCTGTTTACAGAACCAATATAATAAAGGATTTTGTATCATCAAACGATTTTCTAAATTCAGAGTTCCTTGGTAAAAAGATGGTTATAGGTGATGATATAACGATTACAAAGTATGTTAATAGCTTAGGATACAAAACCAGGATGGCCCAGAATGTTGTTGTTTTGACGAAAGGACAAAAATCCTTTAAAAATCTGGTGAAACAGTCGATAAGGTGGTCTAGGTCCGGATACATAAACTTCATAAACGGCTTCAGGGACAGAAGCATATTCAGAAATGGGCCTTTATACACCTTTTTCATGTTTTACATCTACACGCTTCCATTCCTTGTTTTAGCAGAATTCATATTACGTGGAGGGTTGCTTGCAAGAATAATATTTAAAAGAGGTATATTGGATGGAGAAAATATACTTGTGAAGTCACTTTTCTCCGTTCCTAGGGTTTTGCAGTCATTTTCTGCACTTTATACTGGCTTAAAGGTAGTGTCTATCCTGTCTGCATTAATAATGATATACCTTATAGTAAAGGCCATGAAGAAAGACAAGCTAAGGCTTTTGTCGTACGGATCTATAATGCTTTTAGTAATGTTTCTTACGGCAGTATATGCTATATTTAGCCTGAATAAACACGACAAATGGCTCACACGTTAATTACATTTATAAGATATCAAAAGACAGCAAATTTTAAAAGAGATAACAAATCAAATATAAATGTGGAAGGGCTTTATATGTTTTTCAGGGAATGGCCCCCTAAAACACTTAATGACATACTAATAAAAAATTCAGAGGAGAATATAGATAAGGAGATACTGCCATTGGTAAAGGCTCTAAACCTTTTGGGCGTTCCTACTTATTCTTCCTGTGCTGGCCACGTTAATGGCGCGGGTCTACCTTACCCTTGGATTGGTATCCTAAAAAAGCAATATGACTTCCAGGATTACTCACATTCAATAGAAAAATTAAACCTTAAACAAGAGGAGTATATACAAGCCAATCTAAAAGAATCATTGAAAAGATTTTATGTTGCTTTGAATGCATTCAACAGAGCAAATAATGAAAACATTTGGTTACTAGATGAACAAGTTTACTCACATTTAAGGCCTCAGAAGCCATGCAAGGATGAAAATGAACTTAGTATTGAAAGGAGAAAGGCAGCGGTACTGGCAGATATTCTTTTTGATGAATTCAGGGAAGAATACCGTTTTTATGCAATTCATTAAAAGTATTTGTATTAAAAACAATTATTTTAAATATCGACAAAAGGAGATTAAATTGAATTCGAATGGGAATAATAATAATTATAAGACATGGCTTCAGCGAATCAAATAAAAAAGGTTATTTGACGCACGATATTGACGGGTATCCATTAACTGTAGAGGGCGAGAAATATCTTATAAAATCAGCAGAAGAATTGAAAAAGCTGGATAACATAAAGGAAATTATATCCAGTCCAATCTTAAGGGCCACACAGACTGCAGGGATCATATCAAAGATAACCGGCTTAAAAGTGAAAAAGGATGAAAGACTAAAAGAGAGGCAAATGGGCAACTACAACAACAAACATATACCAGAGGATAATAAAGGTGATCAAATAGATTACAACTGGCACGTAAAGGAGATTTTAAATGGTTACCCAAACGGCTTGGAAAGCTGGGAAGAAGTTGAGAAAAGAGTTACCGATTTGCTTAAAGAGATACCCGAAGACGAAAATGTCATATTGGTTTCGCATGGAGACATAATAAAGGCGGTTATAGCTTACTTTCTTGACCTTGATGAATTCGGAGTATGGGGAATACGCGCTAACCACGGCCATTTCACCATTTTAGACAGCAAAAACAAAAGGATACTTGCAATCGGAGCCCCGGTAATATCAGATGCTATCTTGGATAAAATAAAGCATGCAATCAAGGAAAACGAATAAAATGAAAACTCCAGAAAAAGAATTAAAGAAATTATTTGAAGAACATAATTTCATTGAGCTTAACAAAACGACAAGGGAATTGCTTTCTGGATCTCATGGAAAAATCCTTTCTGGAAGGGAGTTTATTGAGTTTATCTCAAAAAAGAAAAACCATGTTATAACTGTCGGAGACATGGTAACACTTACAGCAATATCTGCAGGTGTAACACCTAACATGGCAATATTCGACCTTAAAACAGAAAGAAAAAAAATCGAAGGTAAAGAGATAATAAAGGCTTACAAAAACATCGAAAGGGTTAAAAATCCACCCGGAAAGATAACAAAAGAGCTGTTTTATGCGATCAGAAAAAACCTCGGAAAAAATAGAGTGGGAATAAAAGTAAGCGGAGAGGAGGATTTGGCAGCTCCTTTGTGTATAGTTTTATCGGATTACAATGACATAATTGCTTGGGGGGTTCCAGGCAAAGGAGTAAATGCAGTTAGAGTAAATGAAGCAAGAAAAAAACATGCATTATCGATAATAAAAAAGATGGATCAATAGCCGCGCTTAAGCGACTTAAAATACTTGTAAACGGAGTAGCCTGCAGCTGCGGAAACTGCTATCGCTAGGCCCATAAATAAAAGATCCGATTGGTAGTTTATCTTGTTTATCTCCGCAGAAACGCCTGCGGTTGACAAAGCGTAGTACCTCCCTTTATTCGCTACTTTATTCAACAGATTTTCCAGCTTTTCCATACATAAGATTTACCACTGATTTAACTGCTTGGTTATCAAGCTTAATAAATGCATCGATATACTCAAAATTTTTGGGTATGTAAAGCTGATCTATCAATTTTATCTTTCCGTCTTTTGTTAGCATTATATTGTTTCCACCCACTAAATCACCATGCACATATCCATTGTTATGAAGAGTTTGAACAGTATCTTCAAGCTGTTGCTTTATACTGTACAAAAGCTTACTGTTCCCCCTTAATTTGTAGAGAGAGTTCATCAACATATCTCCATTTATCCTCTCCAGAACGTAGGTTTTTTTGCCATCAATCTCTTGCAATGCTATTGGCATGACAATGTTATCTGGAGCTAAGTTGTACTCTCTTTTCATTATCTTAAACCTGTCCTTTGGACTGTATCTAGCTCTCAGATAGTTACCTACTCTTTTATCCAATCCCAGCTCTTCAATCACAAAAAGCTCTGTGCCTAAACCTAGCTCGTATTTTACAAACGTATCCGAAAGAGCTTCATCAAGTCTTTTATTCATGCATTATTATGAATTTATTTAGTATAAATATTTTACTATTTAAATATAATAAAAATTATAACATTATTACCACATATGCCATAAAACCTATTATTATTACCTGCAATATCAACTGCACAAATGCAACTTTGAAATTCATCATAGAAAGTTCTATTGCTTTTTTAATGTTTTGTTTACGGCTTAAAACCCGCATCATTGAAAGGGAATCTCCTATATAGTATATGAAGGAAAGGAGAAGAAGAATGGTGGAAATTACAATTATAGATATGTAAATGAAAGCAGAATAAGAGAAAAGGCCGACATAAAAGGCAAGGATATAACCTGCTATCACCGTTGTCAATGTTATTGATGGTATAAAGAACAGCGTAAGAGGAAGCAGCCTTACAGTTATATCAACCTTTTCCTTATCGCTTAAATCCTGCATTATCCTGTAAAATATGAAACCCATGAAAAGGTTACAACCAAGCCACAAAGCGGCGGATAAAACGTGTATGTAATCTATTAGAAGATAATCTTTTATTGCATATACTACTACCAAAAAAAGAGGAGGGAGGGCAGCAGATACTGCTCCAAACCTGAAAATTGGCTTAAAATCAATTTTCATAGCGCTAACCCCGTGGCAAGATGCGCCATAAGAACTATTATTGCTATTTGGAAGATAACCTGACTGAAAGCTAGCTTTAAATTAAACAGGGTAAGCCTTACTATCTTATTTTTATCTTTGCTACCATGCTTTATCTCCAAATAAACTCTCAATTCATTCGGCAGGAATATGCCTATCCCTTGCAATGTAAGTATACCTACTATTACAAGAACTGCTATGATTATTGGAGAAGAAAGAATAAAAATACCCTCTTTCATAGCAAGTATTATCCCTGCAGTTATTGTTACTGCCGATATTGAAGGCATGAAAAAAAGCATCATAGGAGTAAGCCTTTTGGATACTTCAACCCTTTCATTATTGTCAAGGCCCCTCATTACAAAGGAGAAAAAAAGGCCCATAAAAAGATCCATGCCTGTCCATGAAGCACCGCTGAATACATGAACGTAGTCTAAAAATAGAATGCTACCTGTAAACAACGCTATAACTAATATTATGGGAAGGAAAAGAAGCGTGGGTATGCCTATTTTCAGCATGTTTCTTATTGAAAACTTATCATCATGCATTATATTTTAAACTAAACATGGTTAAAATAATTCACTCTTCTCTCCATCTTGAGCGCTTTATTGCAAATACAATTAAAGCTATTGAGACAACAATAAGGACTGTCCAAGATATCAAAATAAAAGAGCTCGAGAACTTGACGAATCCTATGCTACCCTGCGCGATTATTGCAGAAAAAGTCGTTGGTGAGATGTAAGCTAAGTATCTGAATGGCATCGGTATATACGTCACAGGGTAATAAACTGGCGGCAAAGTGGATAAAACCATCGAAATAAGGCCCATAAATGCCCAGCCTTCTATTACATCCCTGCTTATTGTTGATATGAAAAAACCCAAAGAGATTGAAAAGAGGAATGTTAAAAGCATGACTGCTGCTACAGTTAATGCAGATATTGCTGAGATGTGGATAAATATTACGGCAAGGATCGAAAGAACTATAAGATCAGGAATCGAGAAAACAAGCTCAGATAATGCTATGCCTGCAACGTAAATTGCCGGAGAGACTGGGGAACTTACAAGCATATCCTGCAACTTCATGTCATTCCTTAGGTGTGTAAGATCACCCTGTATAGATATCCCGTTGTTTACCATCACTAAGATAAAACCGCCGAGTATGCCGACATTAAGCAGCGTTCCATGACTTACAAAAAAGATTATTATGAGCAAACCAAAAGGGGCTAGCACGGTGTTTACAAGCATTACTGGAAAGTTTTTCATGGCATAGATTGCATTAGCCAAAACCGAAGCAGAAAGCTGGCTGAACTTACTCGTTTTCATTTTCTTCCTCCCTATTTATGTCACCCACAAGCATGTAAAAGATGTCTTCTAATGAAGTTGGGTTAATGGAGAACCTTACCTTCGTCTTTATTAGCTTTTTTGCTAGGTCATTAGCTGATCTTTCGTCGGAGAAAACCTGAAAAGTGCCGTCATTTTTCTTTACAACTTTTCCTTTTAATTTGATATTTTTATTGAAACCACCAAATACTTTTATTGCATATGGGTAGCCTATTTCATTTCTTATGTCATTAATAGTGCCGGCCTTTACAAGCTTTCCCTTGTTTAATATTATTATGTAGTCAGAAAGCTCTTCTGCTTCTTCAAGATAATGGGTTGTCAGTACTATTAGATGCTCCTTCTTTAGCTCATTAAGAACTTCCCAGAGTTCCCTTCTGGATATTGGATCCAAACCAGTTGTAGGCTCGTCTAAAAAGATTATCTTTGCATTGGATGAAATGACAAGAGCGACCAAAACCTTTCTTTTCGTGCCTCCAGATAATTTCCTTGGTAGTTTATCCGCATATTTCTCCAATTTAAACCTCGATAAAACTGTATTTGTTCTCTCCTTTGCCTCTTTAAAACTAAAGCCCCTCCAGAGCAAATAAGCATATATGTTTTCTCTTGCTGTCATCCAAGGTATAAGCTCCGCTTCCTGAGGTATTACTGCTATACTGCCCCGTATATCTTTTGGACTTTTCACAACATCAATTCCATCCAAATATACCTTTCCAGCTGTCGGCAGTAGTTCCGTGGAAACTATTCTTATGAAAGTGGTTTTACCCGCGCCATTCCTGCCTATCAACGTAAATATTCCATTTATATCCAAATCCAAAGAAACATTCTTTAATGCAGAGGACTTCTTTTTCTTCTTGTCCTTATAGTTCTTGCTGAGGTTTCTTACAATTAGTTTTACCATAACCGTAAATGAATTTTCAAGTATTAAATATATTCAAATCATATTTTGTTATATATTAATTTTACAAAAACAATGTAAAAGAATGGAGATAAAGGCCATTAACATTACAAAGAAATTTGGGAACAACCTTGCATTGGATTCAGTAAGCTTCGATATAAAAGGAAAGGGAATTATAGGATACCTTGGACCAAATGGTGCTGGAAAGACAACAACCTTTAAGATCTTCTCCAACTTGATTAGGGCAAGCTCAGGAGAAGCTTTTATCAATGGCATAAACATAAGAAACTACAAAATGGCGTTGAAAAATGTCTCCGTATTGGTGGATCAGCCTGAGCCTTACGAAGAGCTGACAATACATGAGTTTCTTGAATTCATCGGAAAAATAAGGGGCATGGATGAAAAAATGATTGAAAATAGGATAAAAGAGCTTGGGAGAGAATTAAGATTAGAGGATTTCAACAAAAAATGCGGTCAGCTTTCAAAGGGAAACAAGCAAAGAGTGGTAATAGCAGCGGTGCTTCTGCCTGATACCGATATTTTGCTGCTTGATGAACCGACAAGTGGACTAGACCCAGCTGAAGCATACGACATAAAAAAGCTACTTAAAAAATTGGGAAAAACAAAACTGATAATATTAAGTTCACATTTGTTGGATGAGATAAAAGAACTATGCGATTATGTAATACTTTTAGATAAGGGAAAAATAATCGCGCAGGGCTCAATAAATAGCATAATCAAGAAATTCGGCAGGGGTAAAGGAGAGAAAGGCTTAGAAAAAGCATATATAAATCTGGTGCGCGGCAAAACATGAAAAATAAGGCATTTTATGCGTTTTTTAATGCTGGTTTGAAGATGGCAAGGAGCCAAATTATGGCTTTTTCCTTTCTTTCATTTGTATTGATTGTACTGACAGGTTTGCTTTCAATAAAGGCGTCCTTCAACAGCACTGATTTCTTTGAAAGCATTGGTTTGGTTGTATGGCTTATGATAGGTATTACTGCAACTAATATAGCGGCAGGCGTAGGCGTAATGGATTTCAATAAAAGATCGGGTTTGCTTGTGCTTTCGCAGCCTGTCGACAGAAAATTGATATTTTTATCGAGACTTTTTGCCGCTTTTTTAGTTCTTTTGCTGCCTATTACAGTACTTTACATGTCTGGATTCGGAATGGGTTTATTGCTCTACAAAGCAAACATACCAAACATCTTCTTATCATATGGCTTAGCAATCTTGTATGCTTTTTCGTTTACGGCGATGGTTTCCGGCATAAGTTCTATGTCTAGGGAGAAAAGCACCCCTCTCAGTTTTGGTTTGACATTTGCTTTCCTTGCGGTTTTTGTCTTTGCAATATTCGGAAAGTTCATTGGAATGCAGCCATGGTTCTTTTTGCCCTACGGAGGATTGATAATAAGCAGTGTCATGGCAGCCCCTTACTTAATGCATATTAATCCGGGTAACTACTTCTTTTACTACATACCATATGTAAATGAAGCTGTTCTTATAATGCTGTTTTATTTAGTGATATTTGCAGCGCTCGGTATATTTTATTATTCTAGAAGAGAACTTTGACGTTAAAATTTCAATGCAAACTGGGTTGAAATTAACCCTTATGGAAATTCTTTTTGATTAATTCCACAAACTGATTTACATTCTTCACTTTGTTTTCTCCAGCTGCTTTAACAACTCTGTTTCTTACAGCAAGATCAAATGCTTTAAGTTTCATATCTGCTATTAAGCCAAGATCTACATCAATCTCATCCAACTTTCTGAATGAACTAAATAGGTTCCTAGCGACCTCTTCCGGCTTGCTTTTACTGCCTAGGATTATTTTTTCACCGCCCTCCACCTTTGTCCTGTATTCATATGGTATCAAAGCTGCAAACTTAACATTTTTTGATTCGAGAAAATTGCATGCATATGTTAATTCCTTTATATTATTAAACAAAAACAATGGCTTCTTGGGGGAGTAATGCCTGTATTTCATGCCGGGTGACAGCACCTTGCCCTTTTTTACGGCCTTGTTTATGCTTTTTGGGATTTTTATTCTTCCTAGGACTTTTTCCAGTTTTTTTACGTCATAAGAGCCTGGTCTAAGCAAACGGTAAGGTTTTCTGCTTACATCTATAACTGTTGATTCAAGTCCAAATTTTGATCTGCCGCCGTCAATTATTACTGCAACTTTCCCAAAGAAATCCGCAACCGCATGTCTTGCTTCAGTTGCACTTGGAAATGTAGAGATATTTGCACTTGGTGCAGCTATTGGAACATTGCTTTCTTTTATCAATTCCAAAGCAATCTTATTGCTAGGCATTCTTACAGCTACAGTCTCCAAACCAGCTGTAACCGTTTTTGGTAGATTCCTGCTTTTAAGGATAAAAGTTACTGGGCCGGGCCACAACTTTCTTAAAACTTTAAGTAAATTATCTGGAACGACTGCAACTTCTTTAAGTTGATCAAAGCTGCTTATATGTACAATTAAGGGATTATCGGCCGCCCTGTTCTTTACTTTAAATATCTCTTTGCATGCCTTTTCATTGAAAGCGCTGGCCCCTATCCCATAAACTGTTTCTGTTGGAAAGACGACTAACTTTCCATTTTTAATCTGACTTGCAGCATTCTTTATTTCCCTTTTATCAATCCTGTTTTCAGATATCCTAATTACTTTTGTCATGCATTAAGTTTCCATCTCCTGAAATTAATATTGTTCAATACAAGCAAAACAAGTACAAGTATGATTATAAAAACAAATGTAATCTTAAAACCCACATTGTCTATTGAAAAGCCTGATAATGTTGGAAGAACCACTCCAACCGCCATCATTATCGCAAAGAAATAGCTATTTGCAGCGTTTCTGAATCTTGCCTTAAATGACCTGCCAAGTGTAATTATTGAAACAGGATACGCAAACCCGTGTGGTACCCCCAAGATAAGGAATGAAACGATAAATATCTCTAAATTCCTTGAGAAAACCATTACTGTTATGCCTATGAGCGTTAAAATTATGGTTTCATTCATCATAAATTTTATGTTGCGAGGAGGTTTAATCGAAAGGTATATCCTAGACAGAAAAGATGAAAGGAAAAACAACGAAAAAACCAAGGTAACAAAAGAAAGGGAGATGTTAAACGTGTCCTTTTCGTATATCCCTGCAAAGGCTATCAATACCGCAAAGGGTATGTTATACGCCATTATATTGAAAACGGCTGAACGGAAACCGTAGTTTGAAAATACTTTAAGCTTGATCTTTTTCTGCTTTTCAACCGGAAACTTCATGAAAGGGGAAAGAACAAACGAAATGAAACCAAACAAAGCAAATATAAGAAACGCCTCTCTTATGTTCACAAATTTGAGAAGTTCCGATTCTATTAACGGCCCTATTATAAGGCTAAAACTCAATACAACAGTGTAAATGGATAGAACCCTGTCTCTTGTTTTTGGATCCTTGAAAAGCCCAGCAGCAGTTATTATATTTGGCATTATGAAACCTAAAAGGACGCCCATTACTGCTGCTAATACCCAGATACTGTAAAAATTTGAAACCCATATGCTGATGAATACCAGCATGTAGATGAAATTAGAAACTACAAATGCTACGCGTCTTTTGTTTGCTGACAGTTTGGCATTTAAAAGGGCAGTTGTCAAAAAGGTAGTAAAAGACAATAAAGCCGCTATTAATCCGACTTCTGTTTCAGAAAAGCCAAAATAATACTTGACTAGCAGTGGAACAGAGGTTGTAAGCATGTTGTTGCTTGCACGTATTGAAAAAGTTATTATCATTATAGTAAGTACTATACGAACAAACGAGATACTGGAATCCTTGATTTTATTTTTTATCATGAAACTTTTTACTTATACCTTATTTTCATTATTTTAAAAAGCCCTTTCCAGCGATATAGAACGAGCCAGCCGAATCCTAGATAAGCTATACCTATCAAACTTGCCCCATTTGGACCAAAATACTTGGTTAAAAAAACGAGAATGAGAATAAAGCCAACTAAAAAGTAAAGTATAACTACGGAAAAAAATATTTTTTTCTTTTTGCTGCTCAATGCTTCAATTATCATTAATGATTAATAATCTAATCAGTTATATCATTTTAATGAGAATGGAAAGCTATTTATACCATAACTAATCACTATTTTAAAATGAACAATTATATAAAAAACCTTAGGAAATACTCCCAAAAAGAAGGTTTCTTTGAAGGAGAGTGGTACGGCTTCAAAGAGCCATTTGAAAAAGCACTTTCAAGTAAAGACAGTGAAGATGGCATGCTTACTTGGCTTAAGGCAATAGCGAAATATCACATAAATGAGGATACAGGTTCAAGATACTGGATAGAAAGAGCAAAATCCAATAATATAACAAACGAAAAGATAGATAAGGCCGAAAGCTTAGACTCACTTGTTTCGCTGCTTGGAAATTCAGATTCTAGTCTTTTAAAGAAAGAAAACGGCTATAAAGATTATTACATGCCAAAGAATTTCAAACTTGAAGACATGTTCAAAAGTTCCTCTTCTGGAACTACAGGGCCGGCAAAGACTGTTTACCACACCCCTCAGTCATTGTCGGTTTCTGCAGTAAATGAATACACGGGAATAAAGGCACAATATCCTGTAAAGGAATTGAGAAACAAGAAACTATTGGCTGCGGGCCCGATAAGTGCATATCAGGAAGAACACAGAAAACTTGCAGAGCTTCTTGAAATGGAATTTGTGGGAAATGAATTTGAGACAAAAGGATTAAAGCTTTTAAGTCCGCAAGAGATGATGCAGGCGATGAAGCCTGTAATGGAAAAAGAGGCTTACTTATTGAAGCAGGGCAACATCGGAATAGCTACAGCTGCAATGGAAATGCTTTCAATGCTACCAAAAGAACTGTTTTATGGCACAGATTTAATAAAGGTATCAGGCACACAGATAACTGCAGAAGGGTTGAAAAACGCTGAAAAAGAAATCGGCAAAAAACTCATACCTATGTACGGCCATTATGCAGGAAAGTCCTCAATAGGCTTTGCAGATGGCGTTAGTATAGTTCATATAGGCGGTAACAGAATCTATTTCAGCAGTGACATAGTCTATTTTCCGTCGTTTCCAATTACATACCTGTATATGAACAATAATGGAAATCCAGTAGCATATGATCAAAAAGCACAAACAAAGATGATAGTTGCAGAGCCAGAACTATTGCTGATAAATGACGAGGACTATGCTGTAAGGAGAAAGGCAACGAAAGCAACAAAGGCCTTTAAG
>JAKAAG010000032.1 GCA_021797085.1 Nanobdellota archaeon | reverse complement strand
TCATCCGGCAAAACAAAAGAACTGCTGGAAAGACAGGAAGAAAACATCGGAAAATTCATAACATTAATGGATTCAATGACAAAGGAAGAGCTGGAAAATCCAAAGGTCATTGATGCATCAAGGATAAGCAGGATAGCCAAAGGAAGCGGTACATCTGAAGAACTAGTAAGGGAGCTTTTAGAGCAGTACAGAAAAATGAAAACCGTGATGAAAATGTCTAATAACAGGCAGTTTTCGGGTTTGCTTAGGAGGTTCGGCATAAAGGTATGAAATGCAGTGTCTGCGGAAAGGAGATAGAAACGACATTCTTGGGTAAAATAAAGGGAAATTACCGCAAAAAGAACGGAAAATTGTATGCAGTATGCAGCGATTGCTTCAAAAAGGGGCTATAAATAAAAAGATAAATATAATAGTCAAAAAAGCCCAAATAATTAATGGAATACAAAAGCCCTTCACTAGCAGTTGACGGTGTTATAATAAAAGACAACCAGATTCTTCTTATAAAGAGGAAAAACGATCCATACAAGGACAAATGGGCCATGCCTGGCGGATTTGTTGAATACGGGGAAAGAACAGAAGATGCTGTTTTGCGAGAGGTTAAAGAAGAAACTGGCTTAGAAGCAAAAATTAGTCAGTTAGTTGGTGTTTATTCTGACCCTAAAAGAGATCCTAGAAAACACGTAGTATCAATAACTTACCTGTTAAAAGATATATCTGGCACAGAAAGAGGGGGAGATGACGCAAAGGAAGCAAAGTGGTGGAATGTAAATAAACTGCCAGAACTTGCATTTGACCACCAATACATAATAAATGATGCACTAAAAATTTATTACAATAAAAAATAAAACCTTTTAATGTATACTAGCTATATCTTTTGTTAAAGGGCCCGTAGCTCAACTTGGACAGAGCGGCAGACTTCTAATCTGATGGTTGGGGGTTCAAATCCCTTCGGGCCCAGTTTAATATTTTTCTATCATTATTTTCATAATGTAAAACAAATCTAAGAAGTAAGGGTATTAACTTCGTACTTTGTGTCTTTAGTTGATAAAACTAACAAAGAATCAAGAACACTGCTATCAATTCTTCCTATTTGAATAATCTACTAAGCTTTTCCATTGATATGCTTATATAATGTCAGCACAGGATATTTATTCTTTTAATTACAAAAAATCAAATGAGAAAGAAGAATATTCATTACAAAGTAAGACTTAGACCTATAAACCTTAAAAGAGACATGTCTAAAATGCTTAAATGGTACAGCAACAAGGAAGTCCTTTATTACTCTGAGGGGCATACTACCCCTTACAATGAAAAGATTATAACAAAAATGTATAATTCAATAACAAAAGACGGCCATGCAAAGGTGATAAAAAGAATGCATGATTCCATAACAAAAAACGGACACATGTATATAATAGAGATATTATCAAATAACAAATGGCTTTCCATAGGAGATGCAAGCTTCACGAGAACAAGTACACCAATAACAATAGGGCTCCCAGAATATTGGGGCAAAGGAATTGGATCTCAGGCATTGGGACTTTTAATAAAAAAAGCAAAACACTATAATTGGAAGGAACTAAAGATTTCTGGTATAGCCACTTATAATAAAAGGAGTCTTAAGATGTATAAAAGTGCCGGTTTTAAGGTAACAAACGAGAACAAGAAGGAAGTTAAAATGATTTTAAAGTTATAATCTAAGATTTCTGCTTATAATGACAATTAACTATTATTTGTATCCTTAGGAAAAACCGTAAGCTTATTCTCTCTTAATTGCATTTCCCTCGTGTCCTTATTAAGATTTGAGGCAAATTTTCTTGCTATTCTTTTGGCATCATTAACCTTTAATCCGGGAATTTTTACTGGAACGCCTCTTTCAAGCACATATCTTTCATAAAGAGTGCCTAAACCTTTGTAACCGTTCATAATCAATATCAAACTGAACATTGGCGCGTTTTTATTTAATGGCTTCTTTATTGTCTTTTCATCGAAGCTTATGATATTTACCCCAAAATTGCCCTTAGAATTGGAAATAAATTCCGTAATTTTTTCATTAATAATTTTGTATGAACCAGAATAGTTTGGCTTTTCTTCCTTCAACAGTATAAGATCTATATCATCTTTCTCAGAAGGATATCCATTTATATCAAAATATGACCCACGACCTATAACTGCATCTATCATTCCTTTTTTATGCATAATTGCAAGAGATGAAGAAAAAAGACTAAGCATATTACTCAAGTTAGACTTTCTTTTTAATGCGGCCGATTTTTCTGATTGAAATCTTTTCTCGGCTGCCTTTATTTCATTTTGCTTACATACAACTGCTATATCGACTTTTAAACAGTCGTATATCCATTGTTCATATGGTCTTGGATGTGTAGCAATTATCACATTTTTGTTATGCTTGAATTTAACGTCTCTTTTCCCTCTAAAAATAGCTTTTGTAGACAAAGGGTAGCGTTTTCTCAAGGCAGAAGAAAGCCATATCTCATCTTTTCTTTTATGCATCCATTTTGCATCACTTTCAGAGGGGGCTACACTTAACTTATCCGATATCCAACTTACTCCTTTGTAAACTTTCATATTCAGCTAGTGATTTTTACTTTTGCTTCTTTTTCTCTCCTTAGAAGCATAAAAATATTGTTTGAACTTATTCTTTATATCCTCAAATCTTTCGTTGTTTAAATCGAACTGCCTATCTGCTGCACCGTTTATTTTATCTATAAGGCTGTAAAATTCATCATCATTGAAGGGCTTCATGCCAAGTTCATTGCATATTCTTGTTATATAATTGCGTTCCTTTTCTATTTTGCTTCTCCTTTTTATAAGCCTCTCGGCCTCAAAATAAGTTGCAATTCCGTTGTCTACAAACACAAATTCTATTCCTTTATATCTGAATTTACATCTATCATTAACGTTTATTATCCCATGTGACAAACCAAGTAGCTTTAGCATTTCTACTGCATCCGAAAAATCCTTAGTATCTATAGGGACGGCTACTTCCTCTCTATTGTCAAACGCTCCCCATTTTCCGTATTTCAGTACTATCTCTGATTTGCCGTTTGTAACTCTTATACGAAGATCAATTGGATCATTTTTGTCTGCGCTTTTATTTCTAAGATAAATTAATGAAAACCTCCTTGTTTTGCCAAGAAATTTGGCATTTAGTTTTCTAAACCTTTTGATAATTTGATCTAGGCTAACGGTTAATTCTCCTCTTGCTTCTACCTCAAACATAATATCATTAATTAACCCGGGCTTATAATTTTATTTGCTATAAAACAAATTTTTAACTGTAAACCCAATTCTTATTTAAAAGCTAATACGCCCATATCCGCTTATCTAAGCAAAACAAAAGCTATTTAAGTATAAATTTGATACATTTAATATGAAAAAGATTGAATTGCATGAAGTAAACGCTGATTTGGTGCAGGCCAGAGAATCAGCAGTCGCAGTAAAGGCATTACAAGATGAGATAGAGAATGAGATGGCCAAACTTAAAGATTATAATTTAAGATATAATCACGGTGAGATTTCAAGACAGGAGCATGAAGACATGTCGATGGCCGCACATGAAGCAATCGATTCAATGAATGATAAAATAAAAAAGAACTTAGATGTACTTTTTAGTTCCATAAATAATCTTATGAATTTGGCAAAAGAACAGGAGCCAGCAAGCCCTGCCAAATCCTCAAAGAAAAAAGCAAGCAAGTCAAAAAAGAAAGCTGTTAAGAAGAAGAAAAAATAAGCTATTTTAACAATTTAGTTTACTTTCGTCTAACATTCAATTAAAAACATTTGTTACTTGTTTCTGCAGATCTGTTGTCAATAAGCTCTTGTTTATGCTTCCTACATAAACTATAGGAATCCCATTAGAAAGGCTGACATGCAAATTGGTTGAACTTTCAGCGGTATTCCATCCGTAAGTACATAAAGAAGAGAAGGCATTCAACTTTTTTCCTGATCCTCCAGCAAGCAATAAGCTGGCATTCAATGAATTAAAGGTAGCCGAGCTGCCATCTCCTGGCCCACCAAAAACAAGTTCAGAATCAAAATAAAGATAGTAATCTTGACTGGCATATTCCTCAAACGGCGGACCCTTGTTGGGTGTTCTTATAAAATAAGATAAAACTGCCGGTGCTTTTATAGTAACCTTGTCATAGGTATGCCTTTCTATTACTTGATTCTGTGAATTTAAAACTGCATAACTAAAATAGATCACAGGATCTTGTTGACCATTTAGAGAGGTATTTACCATCAAAGCTACTCTTATAGGTGTTTCAGATGAAGTTATTCTATTTGTTGAAAACGCATAGTAATACAAGCTATTGTATGTGGAAACTCCCCCATTGCCAACTATACTTTGCGGTAGAACTCCTTGTTGAACAGGAAAAAGGCTCCACACATTATCAACGAAGTAGTATCCTTGCGGGCTTATAACCAAAACATTCTGTACCCAGTAGTTTATCTGCTGCCCTCCATAAAAATCTACCTGCAATGCATTGTTAAGCTGCAAACTTGCGCCGCTTACACTTATGCTTGAGATATTTGCATACCCTGTTACCTGTGAAAAGGTGGAGAAAGGGCCATAGCTTGCTATGCCAACTGGTATACCTCTAGAAATTGACGGACAGAAGTTGTTTACAGATGAATAAGAAACTATGTAGGTTCCCACAA
>JAKAAG010000002.1 GCA_021797085.1 Nanobdellota archaeon | reverse complement strand
AAATGGGCTCGACGGGATTTGAACCCGCAACAATCCGGTTAAGAGCCGGATGCTCTACCGAGTTAAGCTACGAGCCCATTTAACAAATCATTTAATTGTGCAAACAATAAAAATGTTTATTTTATGCTTATTTGGTAATATAAGTCAGGATAGAATGATCAACAAGGTAGAATTCTATGTTTTCTGGTTTTAGATTACGAATTATATGTCGTATGTTTTCTTCTTTGTCTTCAAATAAAACAATATGATTGTATATTTCACTTAGTTTCTTTACCTCTAGCATTTTCCATTCCTCGTCTTTCAATTCATGGTTTGCGGGTAATATTACCTTGCTGTAATCCAAGCCATATTTACTAAGAAGTTCCTCGGTCTCCTTTCTGAATTCCTCACCACGGGCACTTAGAATTATGAGCTCATTTCCCTGTTTGACAGCATCCTTTAAGTAATTAATAAAAGGTTCATTTGGCGAAAGTTTGCTGCTGTATTTTACATAAGCAAGAGTATACAGCTCGTTTTTCCATTTTTTGCTGAAGCCTTTAGGTATCTTGCCTTCCCCTATTGTGATTTCAAGATCATTCAGCGTTTTATAGTTCTCATCGCTATTTTCTTCCTTAAGAATGGTTTCATATAGATCCTTTGCAGCCGAAATCAAAGCTGGCTTGTTAAAAAACAAGGTATCATCAAAATCAGAAACTAGAGCAGATAATTTTTCCATTTTATTATAAGAAGAAGATAATTTAAATAATAAACATTACTTAAAGGTTTGTAAGGGCCTATGGTCTAGTGGTTATGACGTCTGCCTTACACGCAGAAGGCCGGGAGTTCGAACCTCCCTGGGCCCACTATTAACATGGTAGACAAGATAAGGTGTGCGCACATACTGGTGGAAAAGCAATCTGTTGCTTACAGTATACTTGAGAAAATAAACAAAGGAGAGAGTTTTTCAAAGCTTGCGGAGCAGTTTTCTATTGACAGCTCAAGAAGAAGAGGTGGTGATTTGGGGTATTTTGGCAGAGGCGTTATGGTAAAAGAATTTGAAAAAGCCGCATTTTCTTTGAACAAAGGGCAGGTTTCCCAGCCAGTAAAAACGCAGTTTGGCTACCACATAATAAAAAGGCTTGATTAATTGAATGAGAACTTGCTGCCAAACAATGCGTAAAGCATTTTTTTGTATTCCTCCAGAAGAGCTGAATCAATGTAATCCGTTATAAAGCTTAACGTCTCTTTCCCTTTTTCGATTTCTATTTTTATGAAATTCAAGTTGTCAGAAAGCAGCTTGAATTTTTCTATGTCTGAATATTCTACTATGGAATAAGATAAGCCCTTTAGGAAATTATAATCAATGTCTTCCAGATAAGTTTTGCCCATCTTTTCTTTAAAATTTGACAATTCTGTAGAGGGTGTGCTTGCGTCTATGACTGCGCCACTTGCAGGCCACATCCCAATTGGAGATTCTGAAAGAATATTGTCAACCTTTGAATCATCTACTAGAAACATTTCAGATGAGCTGAAAAACAAGTACAGAAGCTTGCTGTCTTTATTTGCATATGAAACGTTTGGTATTACTCCCTGTATAAAAGATTTCATTTATACTATTAATTGCCAGCTTATAATAAGCTTAATCTACATCTTGGAAAGAAGGCTTTTTATTCTTTATGAAATTTCCTTCGTCCAACTCCTTAAATGCCAGTGAAAGTTCATCGTTTGTGTTCATAACTATCGGGCCATACCAGGCTATAGGCTCTCTTATTGTTTTACCTGCAAGCAGTATAAACCTAGTTTTTTCCTGATCTGTTTTTATGTTTATTTTTGTACCAGAATGTGAAAATAGGTATGCATTGCTCTTTAGTAAAGGATCTTTGCCGTTTAACATTGCTTTACCCGTAAGAACATAAACTAGAGAGGTGTAACCATTTTTAACCTCAAAATCAAAACTAGATTCTTCCCTCATTTTAACATCCAAGTATGTAATGTCCCTTTCATCATTCATCCTTAAAGCTCCTAAGTTCTTCAAAAACTCCCCAGATACTATTTTTACCTTTGCTCCAGTATTATTTTCTATCTCTGGAACCTTGCGGCCGCTTATGTACCTATAGACGGGATTAGACATTTTGTTTTTTCTTGTTAAGTTTATCCAAAGCTGCATGCCGACAACCGAATTGGGCATACCGGTGCTCAGTAAATTCTCTTTTTCATCCTTCGGATTGAGAGGTTTTGGCATTTCCTTATGGAATATGCCGCTACCCGCAGTCATCCACTGCAGATCTCCAGGGTATATTGCACCTCTGTTACCTTCGCTGTCTTCATGTTCAGTTTTCCCTTCCAACTGATATGTAACAGTCTCTATGCCCCTGTGTGGATGCCAAGGAAAACCAGCAATGTAATCCTCCAATTTATCAGAACCGAAGTGATCTAGCAGCAGAAATGGATCTGTCGAAAGATAGGAGTTCGGACCACCAAATATCCTCTTAAGCCTAACTCCTGCGCCATCAAATGTTTCATGGCCTTGGAATTCCTTTTCAATCCATTTAAGCTCTGACATATTTACCTTAAGGTATTTTATTTATATATAGCTTATACGATACAAATATTAATATACATAAATTACCAAATTAAAACATGATAAACGTAGGAATGTACTACAACGTCAAGAAAGGACATGAAAAGGAGTTTGAAGATACTTTCCAAAAAGTAGTCGACTATTTAAAAAACAACGTAAAGGGCTTCGAAAAGGCCAGCATATACAAGAAAGTTGGAGAAGGAAGCAGCACAACTGAGTACATGATATACAGTGAATGGAAGGATGTAGATTCATTTAGAGAATTCACGACTGCTAAGGCATTCCATGAAACAACTGAATATGGGAAAAGCATAATAGAAGGCAGGCCTTACCACAAAATATTCAATGAGGTAAAGGAAGGGAATTAAACCTTCTTGCCTACAAAAACAGGGCTTTCCACAATTATCCAGTTCCTTGCCTCTGCCTTTCTCAGATTTCTTGCAACTTTCATCCATTTTGCAAGCGATTCCACCTCATAAAGAACAAGGAATTCATAGTCATCGATGGCAAATGAATAAGTTGTATATGACCTTATGTTTTGATTGTTTGGATCGCTTACTGCCAAGTTTACATGCTCTTTTGTTATCCTATTCTGTTCTTTCTCTTCCAGCAAATACCATTTAGGATCTTTTTTTACAGGATATGCAACTAAGTACCTTAGTTTGCTGTCCTCCTTTAAGTAACTTGGATTTGGATGCTCATAGATTGAAAGATAACTGTATGTTTCATTTAGGTTATTGCTGAAAATTTCCATGAGCTTTTCCTTAAATGAAAGAAGAATATCAAAGGATTCTGCAATGTTGAAAAGTATCAAATCTGCATTATATTTTATGGAAAGATACTGTCGGCATATAAATATCCCTTCACCTGCTGTTTTCTCAGCAAGTTCATTTATTCTTTCAGCTAACTCCTTTTTGTTTATTTTATTTTCATTCAAATTAAGCTTGAAGCAGTGCAATGAAACGAACAGTTCTTCCATTTTAAGGCCCTAAACCATTAATTTTATTGAGATTACTGTAGAAAAGTAATGCAAGCATCGTTTTTGTGTCTAGGATTTTGCCTTTGTATACCTTTTCCATTGCGTCTTTTAATTTAATTTTAATAGGCGTTATAACTTCATTCTCATCAAGGTTTCTTTTCTTTTTAACAAGGTCATAAGCAATATAGAAGTACTCAAAATAATCCATTAATGCAGGGTTATTCCAGGTTTTAAACATGAATTTTATCTTTTTTGGGTAATAGCCAGTTTCTTCCGCTAGTTCTCTCTTTACCGCATTTTCCCTGCTTTCTCCTTTGTCTATTGAACCAGCAGGCAATTCCAGTATTTTCTTGCTTACTGCAAATCTAAACTGCTCTTCCATAATTATTGTATCTTTGTCAAAAAACGGAAGTATTACAACTGCATCGTTTTTAAGTATCTTGAAGTTTTTCAGTTTTTTACCTCTCACTCTTGAATAACTCTCTTCTATTCTAAGAGTATCAAATGGAGATTTGTAGACTAATTTTCCCATTTATAAATTAAGTAAACCGTTATATTATAATCTTTAGAACCGGCACATACTCTTCATTCACTGTTTCGCTATAATTTGACATGAAACTTTCCACCATATAATTGAAGTCTTCTTCTGCAAAACAAAAAGACTGTGTTGAATTTTCTAATTTAAGAGCATCCATAAAATCCTTTCCTATACCGTGATAAAGCCTGTCTACATAATCAATTGAATTAAAGTAAGCTTTTTCTATTATACTTTGATTGTGGTATTTGTATTCTATTTTTATATTAGAAAGCATTTTACTGTTTTTTCTTAAGCTTAGCAACCTTTCTGCTACTTCTGTAACTATAGCATAGTTTTTTATGCAAATATTCAGATTTGACTGCAAAATAGCCTTCTCTTCCAAAGGCTTGCCTTTAAGAATTTCTTCAAGCTTTTTTCTAGAGAAAGAAACAAAATAATTGTAAAAACTATGCAAGTCTGATGAATCCTCACTGCTTTGCATGCCTTAATAAGCAATTAAATATATAAAAATAGTAACTTTATAATAGATTATGGCAAAGGATGGCTGTGACATGCGTGGAATGCTTTCCTTTCAGATACTAAACATGCTTAAGAAAAACAACCTATGTGGGGAGGAAATAGCCAGAAACATAGAAAAATATAGGGGCAAAAAACCAGTAGCCAGTACTATTTACCCTGCGCTTAAAAGGCTGTCAAACAGCGGGTTCATAGTGGGAAAAAGACAGGGAAAAAGAAAAGTTTATTCTATTACTAAAAAAGGCCGTTTAGAAGAAAAAAAGGCACTTGCTTACTTTGAAAGGTTATATTTAGAAATCCAAAAATAGGGGGAACGGGGGCTTTTAAACCCCCGTCGATTTTTTGAGGAAATTTTGATAAATAGGATATAGGCCCCAAACGGGGCCAAAAATTTACTTAAGTATCTCTATACCAAGTTCCTGGTTTATTGCGCCAGTAGTCTTGGAAAGAGTGTTTATCTCTTCAGGTCCCAATAAGTAAGGAGAGCTTACTCCCGTTATTATTGTCATGACCCTCAATTTTCCAGACAGAGACTCGTCTACCTTTGCGCCCCATATGACCACTGCATCAGGGTCTAAGGACTGAGTTGCCATCTCACCGATCTGATTCACTTCTGCAAGTGTTAAATCAGGCCCTCCTGAGATGTGTATTAAAGCTCCCTTTGCGCCCTTGTAGCTTACGTCCAAAAGTGGATTGTTCAGTGCTCTTCTAACTACTTCGGTTACCCTTGAGTCCGAAGCGTCTGTTTCACCGATTCCTATCACGGAAACACCACCTTTATTCATTATTGCCTTTATGTCTGCGAAGTCAAGGTGCACCAATGCACTTGCATCTGATATGGTTTCAACTATTCCTTTTATCATGGTTGCAACCACTTCATTTGCTACATTGAATGCCTGGTCTATTGGCAGATTTCCAGCCATGCTTACCAACCTGTTGTTGTCTATTACAATAACAGTATCGGAACTGTTTCTCAATTCCTCCAATCCTGCTTCTGCGGATTCTACCCTCTTCCTTTCAGTCTTAAAAGGCATTGTTACAGTGCTTATTACAATAGCACCCATGTCCTTTGCAAGCTTTGCAATTACAGGTGCTGCACCAGTACCAGTTCCTCCGCCAAGACCTGCGCATACGAAAACTAAGTCTGCTCCTCTCAAAGAATCTTTAAGTTCCCTAGAGGATTCCTCTGCAGCCATTTTTCCCTTTTCAGGAAAACCGCCTGCACCCAATCCCTTAGTCAATTCTTTTCCGATAAGAATCTTTTTGTCTCCATTCCTTGCGTTTAACTGTATCTGATCTGTGTTAGCTAGAATTACCTCCGCGCCCTTGACTCCTTTCTTAAAGAGCCAATTGCCCATGTTATTTCCGCCGCCGCCGACTCCTACAACTTTTATTAAAGCCTGGTTGAATAAAGGTTCGTTCATACCTTCTTCTCTGCTGGCTTTCAATGCGCTTTCAACAAGCAAATCCATTACCATTTTCCCCTCCATCACATTAGAAACAAAAGCGAAAGCTTTATATTCCCAATGCGTCTATATTTTATTAAGAAAAACAAGTAAGTGACCCCAAAACTTACAATGTTGCGATTAAAATTTGAATGTTCCCCAACATTCAAATTTCTATTTTATTTAAATAACAATAGTAATTGTTGTTCATTTAAAAAGTTTATTGTCATAGAGTATACACTTTCTTTTGCGGTTATTAAAACTATTTATAATGTAAAAATAAGAAATGAAAAGAGTTAAAACATTATAGCAGCAATTATTATAATGAATGCAAAAAAAATAGAGGCTAAAAGCCTGTCCTTCGGAGATGTAATAGAGATAAAGATAAACAATCAGTTGTTTAATGGCGAATTCATAAGGGAAGAAGAAAATCTCATAATAATCAAACTAAAATCGGGATACGATATAGCCCTTCCAAAAGAGACTGTTGATAGCATATCTGTTATAGAGAAAGCAAGAAACGAAGAAAAAGAAGAGGAGAAAGAGAATAAAACAAAAATTGAAAATCCAGACATAACAATGATAACGACTGGCGGAACTATATCCTCGAAGATAGATTATAAAACCGGCGGGGTTTCACCATCTGTAGACAGCAACTATTACTTCCAAATTTCCCCCGGCCTGCAAAAACAGGGAAAGATAGCAGTGGTAAACTTAATGAGAAAGCTGTCTGAGAATATGTTGCCATCGGACTGGATAAAAATAGCAAGAGAATCATATACAAGCATAAAAAACGGCAGCAAAGGCGTGATAGTGACAAGCGGTACTGATACCATGCATTTTGCTTCAGCCGCTCTTTCTTTTCTATTGAATCCACTTTCCGTTCCGGTGGTTTTTACAGGATCTCAAAGAAGCACTGATAGAGGATCAACGGATGCGTCTACAAACCTGCTTTTGTCAGCATTTACAGCAAAGAACTTTCCTGGCGGCGAATCTGTGATTTGCATGCATGCAAACCTAAACGATGAATATAATTATATCTTAAGGGGAAACAAAGCAAGAAAAATGCACACTGAAAGAAGAGATGCCTTTAGGCCGATAAACATTAAACCACTTGCCAAAGTTTATACTGACGGAAAAATAAGCGAGCTTTCTTCGGAAATAATCGCTAAGAGGGAAGATACAAAATTAAACGACAAAATAGATGACAAGGTAAAATTAATATACGGCTACCCCTCAATGGGTGGAGATATAATAGATTACTACCTTGACAACAAAGTGCATGGATTGGTGATTGCTGCAACTGGTTTTGGCAACCTGCCATTGGAAGACAAAACAGTTGTAAGCGCATTAAAAAAGGCAGAAAAGGAAGGGATACCGATAGTTATTACTTCCCAAACAATTTATGGCTCAACAAACAAGTTTGTATACAGCACATTGCGTGAAATTTCAGGATTTGAAAATATCATATACGTAGGTGACATGACAACTGAAACGGCATTCGTAAAACTCATGTTTGCCCTTGGAAACAGCAAAAAACTTGATGATGTAAAAGAAATGATGTCAACTAACTTAGCAGGTGAAATAAAAGAGAGGAGGGAAATAGACGAGTTTTTGATATGAAAATAAGATGCGGCTTTGAATGGCATGTGCAGATAGATTCTGGCAAGCTTTTCTGCCGATGTAAATCAGAGATAAAGGAGAATAAAGACTACTCGGAGATAAAAAGGCTGATAAGACCGTCTTTCGGTGAAAGTGGGAAGATAGATATAAGCGCAGAATTTGAAGGCCGGAAGACAAAAAAAATAGTGTACAAGGTTTTTAATGACACTGACTGTTTGGTGGATATAGACGAAGAGCCACCACATTCTATAGATAGAGATGCACTTTCTACTGGAGTTAACCTTTCTTATGCTTTGAATGCATATTTACTTAACAATTTAATATTTATGAGAAAGACAATAGTAGATGGGTCTAATACAACCGGTTTTCAGAGAACGGCAATTTTAGCAGTGAACGGCGAGTTTCCTTTCAAAGAGAAAAAGATAAAGATTGACACCATATCAATAGAAGAAGATTCGGCCAGAAAGGAAACAGAAAGCAAAGAAGAAACTGTCTATTTTCTAGACAGGATAGGCATACCTTTGATAGAAATTGCAACGGGAGTAATAGAAACTGATGAAAATGAAGCAAAGGAGATAGCGATGCAATTTGGAAAGTTTACAAGGCTGTTCAATGTTAAAAGGGGGATAGGCACTATAAGGCAGGATGTAAACCTTTCAATTGAAGGAGGAAAAAGGGTAGAGCTGAAAGGATTTCAGAACATAAGAGAGATGGACAAGGTCATATTAAACGAAGCAAAAAGGCAGGAAAACCTAATAAAAATAAAGAATGACTTTGGTTATATTACAAAAGAGATTGAAAATTGGCAGTTTAAAGACATAAAGGAGGTATTAGAAAGCACTGAATCAAACCTTATAAAGAATGCAATAAAAAACGGAAAAAGCATAATTGGCATGAATTTGGAGGGGCTAAAAGGACTTCTTGGAACATATGTCTGCGAAAATAAAAGGTTTGGAAGCGAAATAAGCGATTACCTTAAGATTAAACTGGGCTATGGTATAATACATTTAGATGAGCTACCCGCATACGGTATAAGCGAAAATGAAAAAAATAGAATAGCAGAAAAACTAAATTGTAGCCAAAATGACTCGTTTCTATTTTCAATATGCGACAAAGGGTATGAAAAAGCTACCGAGGAAGCAATTAAGGAAAGGCTTACTTCTTTGCTTAAAGACGTGCCATCTGAGGTAAGACTTGTGCAGGATGACAATACAACTAGATTTTTAAGGCCGATGGGGGGAAAAGACAGAATGTACGTTGAAACTGATTTGCCAGTAATAAAGATTGAAAAAGAAATTTTAGAAGAAGGAAAAGAGTACATTGGCAGGAGTGTAGAGTCATTGAAAGCCTCACTTAATATATCAGATGAGTTTCTTGATCAGCTTATATCCTCAAGAAAACTTAGCGAAGCAATATACTTAAACAATAAAACAGGAATTGAGTTTAATGTTATAATACAGGTTGCAGTAGAGGACTGGAAATATATTAGAAGAAAATTTGGAAAGGAGATAGATAAAAAAGATATAGAGGATATACTGAAGAAAATAAAAGACAATGAGATAGTTAGAGATTCTGCAAGAATAATAATGGAAGGGATTGCATTGACGGGCAAAAGCGTTGATGAGATAATAAATGAAAAAGGCCTTAAAAAGAAAAGCAGCGAGGAACTAAAGAATGAAATAGAGAAACTGGTAAAAGACAAAAAGCTGAATAAAGTCGATTCGCTTATAGTAAATCTAAAAGATAGGATAGGCACAACTTTTGAGGCTAAGGAAGCCTACAAAATAGCACTAGAAATGATAAAAGATGAAAAAGATTGATTTTTACAGAGAAATAGCTAAACTGGATAAAATAGAAAAAAATAGCCTTAGGTTGGAGCAGTATTCTACAGATATAGATACTGCCTACCAGTTCATAAATTTCGTTGATTATAATATAAGCATAACTGGAAAAAATGTGGCTGATTTAGGATGCGGAAACGGCATATTAGGAATATCTGCTGCATTGCTTGGTGCAGCAGAAGTTGATCTCTATGATATAGATGAAAATGCAGTTTACTCTGCTAAACAAAATATTGAAAAACTCCACATTAATAATGCGAAATCAATCCGCATGGACATATTTGATGTAGACAAAAAATACGAAATAGTTATATCAAATCCCCCATTCGGATTCCAAAGCAATTTCAGCCTGAGTGCATTCATAAAAAAGATAAATTCACTAGCAGATAATCTGTTCTTTATCTATAAGGACAACCTGGAAATAAGGAAAATTGCAGATAGTAACGGCTTTTTAATACACAAGATAGAAGACATTAAGCTTGAAAGGACGCTGCCTTTCCACAAAAAAAGCTATTATAGTTTGCCAGTCGTTATAGTCTATAAGACAACAAATAAGATATGAAAGGTCAAGTAAACTTTGGGACTTGGGTGCTTATCATAGCCATAGTTGCGATTATAATACTATTGCTATTTGATTCAACTATAAGAAGTTATATACTTACAAATCTTAGCAGCTTAGTAAGTGGGATAAAATCTGCCAGCCCGGGGCAACTTTCTGAGGTTACAACTAATTTCACTGCATATAACTGCAGCTCTACATGTTCAACTTTTCCAAGCTCAATTTATTACTGGACAATAAACTTCAACGGCCAGAATTACACGTATTATTTAAACAACAGCATAAGCGTTAGCTCTTCTCCCGGAAATTATTCCTTGGAAATCTATCCAGTATTAACGCCTAGCGGTGAACTATGCTCAAACGCAACTAACTCGGGTAAGCAGACAAAAATATTAAAGATACCGGCAGGCAAAAATTATAATATATATTACTTATCTTGCTGAAATTAGTCTTAAACTTTCCATTATTTTTTATTAGAAACAATTATAGATGAGGAAGCCACCTCTATTTTATTTTTATGAAGATAATCAAGTATGGCCGAGCTTATCTCGCTTTGCGTTTTCTTTCTTTCCCACAAATTTGTTATATACCTTAAATTTATTTTTATGTAGTTATCATTAAAGGATACAAAAACTGTTGGCCGTATGTCTCCTCTAGATATAAAGTACTCTTTCTTTAGTTTTTCGTAGTCCTTTTCTGCCCCTTTAAGAAATTTTTCTGTTTTCTCTTCCGCTATTTTCTCTATGTGTTTTGATATTTTCTTGTAGTCTGATTCAAATAGTATTGGAATAGTTATATTGTCCCAGATATACTCAAAGCTCTTTGAAAAGTTTATTACATCTTCACTCATTATCTTGTTGTTTGGTATCTCAACTATCCTACCAGTGTAAAGATCACCTTCTACCCAGTCGTTTATTTCCATTATGGTTATAAAAAACATATTTATATCTATTATGTCACCTTCTTCCGTTCCTATTTTTATCCTATCACCAACTTTAACTGGCCGCATTAGAAGAATTATTATCCATGCAAGAAAACTGGTAAGTGGGTCTCGTAATGAGAAAGCTACTCCTGCAGAAAAAAGGCCGGCAGACAATGCAACTATGCTACTGTTATTTACAAATATTGAAATAATTATAACGAAGTCAATAAAAAGAATGATAATTGCTAATATCTTCTTTAGATTATATCTTTGTTTAATATCGCTTATTCTAGTTATAAACTTTGATATAAGATAGTATACAGCATACGAAACTAAAGTTATCACCAATAATTCAGAAACTATATATATTACATTAAATGGTATAACCATAAATAGTTCTAAAAGATATCCCAGTATTTATATATTTTTTATTAAGTCAAAATTATGGTATGCCATTCTTTATTGAAGTGGCGTTTGGAGAAGAGTGGATAAGACTTGTCAATGGCGAGAATATGCCGCTCTTTAACAGAAAAAGCAGGATTACAAGCAATGCCAGAGCTATCACTATGATTATTATTATAGTTATGCCCAGTTCCATACCTTTATTGTTAATGTGCATAAGTTTCAATGTCATTTAATACATTAATATTTTAATTATAGGTATAAAGCTCCAAAAAGTAGGTAGCTTGTAAGTATTTCATAAGATGCTATCCTTATGGAATTGCAAAGTTTACCTAAAATAGTTATTAATATACTAAAAACCAGAAAAAATAATGAAAATTGTATACAACGGAAAGGAAAGAGAACTCAAAAATGGAGAAAAGGCCATAGACATAGCTAAGGAATTAAACGCCCCTAAAGACATAATCGTGGCGGAGATAAACGGCAGGCTAATAGATTTGTCTGCAGAAGTAAAGGAGGATGGGGAGATAAAATTCTTTACATTCAAAGATAAGACTGGTAAAAAGGTATTCTGGCATTCCTCTGCGCATGTTCTTGCAACTGCTGTAAAGAGGCTATATCCTGAAGCTGTACTTGGTATTGGCCCAGCGATAGACGAAGGTTTCTACTATGATATTTACAACCTTAAAGTTGGAGATAATGACCTTGAAAAGATAGAAAAGGAGATGGAAAAGATAACAAAAGAGAACTTTGTTTTTGAAAGAAAGGATGTATCAAAAGAAGAAGCCAAAGAGCTGTTAAAAGACAACAAATTCAAACTAGAGATAATAGAGGGAGTAAACGGAAATTTAAGCATATACAAAGACGGTGAATTCTATGATCTATGCCGTGGTCCGCATATACCTTCTACAGGTTACATCGGTGCAGTAAAACTTTTGAAGGTTTCAGGAGCTTACTGGAAAGGAGACAGCAAAAGAGAGGTAATGACCAGAATCTACGGAATTAGCTTCCCGTCCAAAAAGGAATTAGAGGAATACTTAAAGGTATTGGAAGAAAGAAAGGAGCATGATCACAAAAAGATAGGAAAAGACTTGGATCTTTTTGAGTTTTCCGAGCTTTCCCCGGGGTCACCATTCTTTACCCCAAAGGGAACGGTAATCTACAATGAGCTTCTGAAATTTGCAAGAGAACTAGACAAAAAATACGAATACAGCGAGGTAATAACACCTTTAATTGCAAAGATAGATCTTTGGAAGATAAGCGGGCATTTTGACAAATACAGGGAAAACATGTTCAAGGTTACACCATTTGAATCCGATGAAGAGTATGGACTTAAACCTATGAACTGTCCTTTTTCTGCCTTGTTGTTTAAATCTAAGACAAGAAGCTACAGAGATTTGCCTATGAGACTGGCAGATTACGGATTTCTGCACAGATACGAGCTTGAAGGTACGCTTGACGGTCTGTTAAGAACAAGGTTAATGGAGCAGAATGATTCCCATGTCTACGTTACTGAAGAACAGATAGAAAGCGAGATACTTAGGATGTTTGATATAATGGATGATACTTACAAGCCTTTTAACTTCAAACCAATTATGAAGCTTGCCACAAGACCTGAAAAAAGGATAGGGGAGGATGCACTTTGGGATAAGGCAGAAAGCATACTTAAGGATGCTTTGGAAAAGAGAGGTTACAAATACGAAATAAAGGAAGGGGATGGTGCATTCTACGGGCCTAAAATTGACATCTATGTACTTGATTTCAGCGGAAGAGTTGAAGACGCCTACGCAGTATCGACTATACAGTTAGACTTTAACCTTGCCATAAGGTTTGATGCAAAGTACGTTGGGAATGACAATAAAGAACATTTCCCAATAGTTATACACCGCTCGATAATGGGTACTATAGGAAGGTTTATGGGCATAATACTTGAAAACTCAAAAGGAGAACTCCCCGTGTGGCTTTCTCCTGTACAGGTTAAAGTACTAACCATAACAGAAAGAAACAATAAATACGCGGAAGAAGTCACTAAAAAACTGAAAGAGAATGATATACGGGTAGAAAGCGACACTGAGAATGGCACGCTTGATTATAGAATAAGAAAGGCGCAGCTTGAAAAAGTACCTTTTGTCATTGTCATAGGGGATAAAGAAGAAGAGAAGAAAACGATAGCTGTCAGAAACAGAAAGGGAAAAACAAAATATAACGTGGACCTAACCGAATTCATAAATGATCTTTTAAATAATATAAAAAATAGAACAGAATATGAAGAAAAATGAACTAAGCCATAGAGAATATAAAAAATTAAAACACAAATTTAACAGAAACAACATTTTCATACCATTAATTGCCTCTTCGTTTGTAGTTGTGCTTCTGATTTTTATACTGCATGAAATAAATTTTGACATACGGGAAATAAGCGGGGCTTCTGCATTGATTTTTACCTCCTTCGCAAGTAGTGCGTTTATTTTATTTTTAATGCCATATTCAAAGGCTGCAAAGAAAACAAGGTTTGTTAAAAGTTACCTTATTGCAGGCTTTTTCGGGTATCTTGGCTTTTTTCTGTCAAAGTTTATAAATTTTTACCTTATGGCAGGGATAGTTATCTTCATAGTATCCTTTTTGCTGTTTGAAACCGATAGTGAGCACCCACCTGCAATTGGCATAGCAGTAGCTTTTATGATATTCAAAATACCGATATATGGGATATTAACGCTTATAGCAGGTATTACTATACTAGTTGCAGCCAAATACGTAATGCAAAAAGCCGGAATTCTAAGCAGGGCAAGCGAATTTAGAGTCAAGTAAAATTAAGACTTTAAAAGAATGCTATTGAGATAATAACACAGCAAAGAAATTTTCATTTGAAAATTTAATTTTTTATCAAAACAATATAAGCGGGCTTAACGTCTGCATGTATCTCCAAAGAAAAACCTCTCTGCTCAGCAACTGATTTTATGGAGTCAACCAAAGAAGGATCAAAATCATTAAATAATATTTTTACAGCTTCGCCGCTTTTCAATTGCTTGGAAAAAGTGTACGCCATTAATAAAACAAAATAATAGGAAGAACCGACAGAAAGAACTGTTTTAGTAATATTCATACAGTCAAGAAAAGATAGTCCTTGTCGTTTTTAAGCTTATTGAATATTTCGACGCCATTGACCTTTCCATCGACTATATCAAAGAATTCGAGTTCGCCGAATTTCTTTTTAAATATTTCTACGCATGGCTGACACAAATAGATTTTTAGTTTACCTGATTGTTTTGCCATAGTAATTATTTTTAACCAGTCCGGAAACTCACCGGAATCCCAAATGTCCAATATTGCTTTAGCGTATTCATTCTCTATATCAGATTTTGGAAATTTATTATAGAAATTTTTAGTCATGGCAAGAACAGAAGCTCCGTTAAATATAATTTCTGTATCAACATTGGTATTGCTTGAACCAGTAAGTATAGCTTGCATGCTGTAAAAAGACTCTACAGAATACTTTGTTACGAAGATTATTACCTTTTCCATTTAAGAATTAACATTTTTTTATATTTAAATGTGACCTTGACATTAAAAGAAAATTTTAACTAAACATTTTTTGATACTATTTTTCTGCCTTTCTAAAAAATATAAAAAGCGCTCAGGGAGGGATTCGGACCCTCAAGGGATTGCTCCCATAAGCTCTCCAGGCTTACGCGATGCCAGGTTACGCAACCTGAGCTTAAAGCATTATATATAATTTAGAATAACTTATAAATACCTATCACAAAATATTTAACCTCTGAAATCTCATAATAATCATGGAAGAATGGTATAAACACCAGCAAGGTAAAACCGTAAAAGAGGTAAAGTTCAACGGCTATGAAGTAAAGTACGTTAAGAAAGAAGAGCATGAAGATTTCCAGCCGAGGAACGAAAAACTACCTGTAAACATAGACAAAGAACAGTTAAAGATAACCAAAAACGGAGAAAAAATAAAGGTAAGGAAAAAGGATAAGCTTGCGATAATAGAAGCAATAAAACAGGATAATATAGACAAGGTTGATGAAGTACTAAAAACCTTAAAAAGCTGATGTTTTTATTTTTCTTTATCTAACTCTGAAATTAGTTCTTTAACCTTTTGTTGAATCTCTTCCATTATTTTCACTTTCTCTTCGACAGAACGACCGTCCAATTCAGGGATATACCAATGCTCTGCCTTCTCTACATAGCTTTTGGGTATAAGTATGCAGTCATTAGGATCACAGACTATTATTATTTTATCCGCATTTTTTAGTAAATAATCAGAAGGGGCTTTTGAAAACTGTCCACTCATATCTATCCCAAATTTTTCCTTCATTAATTTTATGTCTAAAGAATTTATACCTTTGCCGACTGAACTGCCTGCTGCACTTATAGATTTGTGCTTCTTGGTAATGTTATTAAAAAAGGCTTCCGCTACTTGGCTTCTACCATTATTGTATTTGCAGATGAAAAGAACAAATGACATTTAAGTTCTAGATTACTGCTTCATTATACTGGCGATTTCATTTGAAGCTTTAGATGATTCCAAAAGAATCAAACCATAATTTGTGTTTGGATCAATCATTATTGTAAGTATTGCATCTGTACCTGCTTGTACTGCTACCACCCTTATGTCCTTTGACTCTGCAACTACCCTTTCTAGAGTATTCTTTGCACCCAAGGATTTAATGGCCGTCTCTGCTGAACCTACCATTGAAGCAAGCATTGCTGCAAAAGTATTTGGATCTACATCCTCTGGCATTAAAGAAACCATTGGCAAACCATTAGCTGATATAACAGCAGATGCCTTTATTCCTCCAACTGTGCTTAATCTTTGTAAAACGCTTTTTAATTGTTCTGATTTTGTAGCCATATGTAATTTACGATTTTCTTATTTAAATAATTATGTTAACTGCTTAAATAAAGCAGATAACGCCTCGTTTATTCCCGCCTCCTTTAATTTTGTTGGTTCGTTTGGATCTACTTTCGATAGGTCCTCAGCGACTGTCTGTACCAGTGTTATTGCAGAATCCAAGTGCAGCTTTTCTCTTATTTCCTCCTTTTTAAGTGCACCATTAAGATCTGCTTTATTTGCAATAACTACTACAGGTAAACCATAAGTCTCTGTTTTCCTAAGCATTTCCACTGCCCTAGGAAATTGCTCAGGTTTAGTTGAATCTACTACTAAGAATACTCCGATTGCTTCTCCGCCAAGCATTTTAAGCAAAGGATCGAACCTTTCCTGTCCAGGCGTTCCAAACAAATCTGCGCGATAACCTTGAAAATCGACTGTTCCATGGTCCAAAGCTATCGTTCCGCCAAGTTTATCTACACTGACAGCGTTCTTAGAAGCACTGTGTATGAATGAACTTTTACCTGCATCTGTTGGTCCTGTAACTAAAATCTTAGGGAAGTAAACCTTTATTCCTCCAGGTTTTATTGCCTTGAATAGAACGGATGAAAATGTCTGCTGTTTCTCTTCAACCCAATCACACTTTAATACCGCAAAATACTGCCCAAAAATCACACGTTTCTCTATTCCTTTAACTTCTATAGTGGAATTAACATTTGAAAGCAGTTTATCTACATTTTGTTTTTCATAGCCCCAATCTGTGAAAAGAAGCACCGCTGCCGAATCTTTGTTTATAATTTCTTGTTTTATATCATTCATGAATGAAGCGGCAAACGAAAAGTCGAAGAAATCGGCAAGCAATGAAAATGAGTCTATTACGAAAAGCCCATATCCATTACCAATTTCCTTGATAACCTTTGTCTTTACTTCTTCCTTATCATAAGGATTACTTATAACTTTTATGTGGTCCGTTTCATCAGACTTTATTCCTGTTATACCACTGTAAGCGTCTATTATGAATAAATTGTCATTAGCTGGAAAATCGTATTCCTTCATGTCTGTAAGATAAGACTGTGGAGAGGTTCTATTCAGAAAAACAAGAACTTTTACTCCAGAGGTTATATTCTTATGTATTATTTGATATCCAAAAACCTCATTCCCCACTGATGGTGAAGCAGATATCAATACAATCTTCTTAGAAGGTATCCCCTTAAGCTGCTCGTCCAACCTAGCTATTCCAAAATAAGGATCAAAATCCTTATCCGATACTCCATCCAATCCTTTAAACTCTGCCATATAACAAGATTATGGTAATTATTGCTTTTAAATATATCATTCAAGCTCTTTAAACTCAAGCACTTCCTTGCTTGTACCTGAAAGCCTGAAATATCTTTTACCCTCTTCAAGCTTTAGATCTATTATTGCATCCGAAAGGTTTTTTATAGTTTCTATAACTTCGGGGGGATGCATAGCTATATCGATTGAAAACAAGGTAGTTATTCCTGCCAATTTGGCCTTACCACAAACAAACTGAAGAAATCTATATACAGTTACAGGGTTGTTGTATATAAGTAGATTTGAAAGATTGTCAAATATGTTTATTACCGGCTTTGCATCCTTTACAAAATCACTGTTTGCGCTCGATAAAGAAACGGATAAACCCGTTAAATCCAACGGCCCATTTAATATTTTTGCGTAGGAATTGTCAGTAGCACTAGGTGAGTTTGTCCTGCTGAAGTCATCCAATATCTTAAAATCCTCTCCAAGGTAGGGATTTATGTTTATCCCTCTAGAGTTAAATTCATTTATTAAGTCGGAGTATGACTTAGAGGTTAATACATAGACTATCGCATTTTTTGACGAAAGAGCCGATTGAACAACTTTGTATATAAACTGCTCTTTTCCGGATTCTTTATTTCCAAAAATGGAATACACTTTTCTGTAATCCAAACCATTGGTAAGCTCATCAAAATTCTTAAAACCAGTTTTTATTCCTTCCATATTAAACCAACCTAACCTTCTTTGATTTTATTCCCATGGGGGAGCCGTCAATCTTCATCAAGATATCGACTGTTAATTGGTCTTCCTGCTTTGAGAAGTTTATTTCCTCAAGCAAAGACTCATTTGCAGGCATGTTTACGAAGGGGAAAAGATAATTTGAAAGGCTTTTAAAAAGCTCTTTCTTGCCGTTCTTTTTTAGCATTATAGAAACATTATCGCTCATATCCTGTGTTTCAACTATCTTGAAGTAATCAGTATCAATCACTATATCCGTTATGCTATCATGTGGCAAACCCTTAAGATCTTCTATCACTGGGTCAATATTCTCATCAGAGCCGAATTGCTTTGAAACTGATTTCTGCTGGTTATTTTCTACAAAATCAATGGTTAACTTTACAGCTTTAACAAGGAAAAGCCTCAATAGGATATTATAAATCTTATAGATTTTTATGCTCAATGGATGCTGGGCTTTTATCTTTATAACGCCTTCCTTGTATTCAAGGCTTATAGATACCTTTTTGTAAGTTATCAAACCACTTATCTTCGAAAGAGGTGCATTCTCTTCGTAAAAGCTCTTTAGTTCATTTACCGCATCAAAAATATCGATTTCCATGTTATATAATGTACATTAAAGAATTTAAAATTGACATTTCAACCAGCACATGCTCCTGTAGGTGAACTTGCCGGGTCATAAAGTATTTTTTCATCGGGTGAGATAGCAACTGCGCTTCCTGAGACTGATTCAATCACTGCAACGTATCCTGCACACCCGGTGCTTTGATTGAACCACAATGAAATATTTTTACCGGTTTCTATAGCCACGTAGTTATTGTTAAGGTTCTTTGTATTTACCCAGTTAACGTACTGTTCATTGGTCATAACAATGAAATTAGTTGTAACAGATGCATTATACTGCATATGCACTTTGAAAGTGTCAGGTATTGTAAGGAAGGAATATGAATCAGGACCTAAACTCGTCGGCTCATTCCATATGGTTATCAAAGGTTTACCCTCAAAAAATGAGAATGGCAGAGCAGAAACATTCTGGTCATGTATGGCCAAAGTAGAATTTGGGTAATACGAAAGTATAGAACGGTTTATTATTATGTTGACACCGTTATTTGGTAGACAGAACGGCCCGGAGTTATTTACCGCCAAAGTTTCATTTGAAAAATAACAGGAATTAAAAAGAACTATGTGCGTTTTGAATGCATAGAATATCGCTACAAGGATTATTATTAAAAATACAGCCATCAATACATTCGTCAAAGTATGTCTTTTCTTCATTTACTAAAAACAAAGTCAGTAAATAAAAAGCTTTGGATATTGTATCAGATTATAATTCAAGTTTATGTCGGGCAGTTTATAATGCCTGAACCTGTTGGAGCATCTGTTCCTGATGGCCCTGCTGCTGTAGTACCATTAGACAACACTATTGTAGCGGTATCAGTTCCAGGAGGGTCCGCCAAATTAGAATAACAATTATAAACTCCAGAACCTGAAGGATTGGCTACAGTATGTGAGCACCACTGCTGAAAACCAAGGCTTGCAGGAGTTGTAGTAGAGTAAGTTGAGCATGTTGCTGAGAATGCTGAAAGAGTAGAACTCGATGGAGAGGCTGCTCCCAATCCTTTAAAGCCCCCAAGTACAAAGGTAATCAAAAGAACAAGTATAAGCAAGCCTACTGCAATAAGTATTATAGTATTGATAGGCAAACCCTGTGCTTTTCTGTTTGAAATCATATTTACATACTAAAATTGATACTATTTAAATATTTCTTTTTACGGATAAAGCTACAAATCAAAAGTTAAGCGGCTTACATATAAATTAAAGATTTATTAATCTAAACAGATATAAAATACACGTTATATGTATTTGAGCAGACTTGTAATAGATGCGGTAAAACCTATCGGAGAGTATAGTATAATAGATCTTGCTAATGACATAGCAAAACATGTAAGAAACGGGGATGTTTTCATAAAAGTAGTAGAGGTGGACATACACACAGAAGGCTTAAAAGTAGTTATTGAAGGCTCAAAAATAAACTTTGAAGGCATACAAAAAGCTTTGAAGGATAGAGGGGCTGTAATAAACAGCTTAGACGAAGCCACAGTAAGTTCTAATGGAAAGAGCAAAAAGTAGGTATGTAATACTGGGTCTAAGCGATGGATTGTTTCTTGGGCTGGGTATTTCCTTAGGTATTTCCGTTTTCCACAGTTACCAGCTTACATTTGCGTCTATTCTTTTAGTAGGGGTAAGCGGCTCGTTGTCCAATTTCTTTTCCGCTTATAATGCTGAAAATTTTGTGCTGGGCCAGCAGATGAAGGAATACAGAAAGGTACTTTTTGCTAAAGAATATGACCCGAAGAAAATTACAAAGCTAAAAAAAGCTAAAAATCTTAGGTATGCTGCACTCGGTTTTATCTCCACCTTATTGGGTAGTGTTATCGTCCTTTTACCTTACATAGCGTATTATGCTTTGAAGGCAACGCAAAGCGTTGCAACCAGTATTATTTCACTTGTTTTAAGTTTGATAATACTTGCAATCATAGGAAGCTACTCTCAGGAAGAAAAAAGACAGAAGATAAAGGAAGGGCTAAAAACCGCAGGTGTAGGGTTACTTATAGCAGGGATAAGCGCTTTTCTCGGCGTATTAATAAATCTGTTTATTTAGATTTTGCAATATCCGTCATCTTTGAATCGAATTCTATCCCTTTTATGAGTATTTCTTGGGCTTTTTCTCCATTTATATCTATTTTTTCTCCATGAAACAGCCGTTTTCCAAGCGTGAATATCTCATTGAAATCATCAATCTGTTTCTTGTTTACCAACCCTCTTTCCTCCAGTTTCAAAAGCATTTCAGGTATAACTTCTGGAGAGGGAGGTATGTCTCCCTGCCGCATTATCGCAGCCTGCGCAGAATTTACAACGGCCCAGTACATGTCTGTAACCACAGAAGCAAGTTTAAGCTTTGCGGAATTCATATATAATTCGCTTCTTGTTAAAGAAGCGTATATTGATTCCTCAGTAGGCTTTATCTCGCCCATGTTAAGCAAAGCCTGCAAAGGTTCAAAATAACCTGTGTCTATCAAAGGAACGCCATATTTTAGAACATTTACTGAAACTGGATCAGCAGCTATAACCCCGCGCCAGAATGCAGTCAATGTTACAAAGTTTATGTGTAATTTAACTTGGCTTTCCTTTACTAGCTTGTCAACATCTGAAAATATCAAAGACTGAACGGTTTCATCCAGTTTATTTAAAACATCGTCCATTACTACCATTATGTCAACATCGCTATCTTCTGTTTCTTTGCCTTTGCTGTAAGAACCGAATAAAACGATTGTTTTCATTACTTTTGGATATCTTTCAAATATTCCCTTTGCAAACTTATAAGCAGCATCGTATCCTCTTAACTCCAAATGTCCCTTCTCATTGTTTTCTTCCATCATGCCATTGGCGCCCCCGAAAAGCTTGAATTGCCCTTATTTTCCATGTAACCTCCTCCTACTGCGGGAAATATACCTGAAAAACCGCCATAGGGAAGCATATCCTGTTTCAATCCAAGATTAGAATAAGATGAGTAATCTCCAACTATAGAAGAATAAGGCTGGCCTAAATATGAAGGCAAAGATACATAAGGAATGTTGCCATATAAAGGCGCACCCATGTATTGAAGTGATTGAATAGTTCCACTTTCAAGTCCACCCAATCCTCCAAACACCTCCATTATTGCTGGAACATCAAGTCCTTTTTCCATCATTGCATCGTAAACCTCCTTTATTGGCGCGTTTCCTTGCCCCAAAGGAAGATGACTGTCCTTATTTCCCATATTATCGTTCAAGTGATATCTTTTTAAATAATCGCCGGCTGCCTTTGCCATTTCAACTATGTCCTTGTCGGAGTATGGCTTACCAGTATTTGGATTTATGTAGGATTTAAAGACATTTATATGCCCTATGTCAAGGTTTATACCTATAAGATCACTGCTTATCTTTTCTGCTTCCTTAAGGGATAACTTCTGTTTTTCATGAAGTTCCTTTGCGAATTCCTCCCTAGCTATACGAACAGCTTCTGCAGTATCTCTAGGATCACTTAATGACATATCTGGGGACATTGGATTTTCAACAAGTATCATTGGCTTCGATTCTGTATTATTATAAGAAAACATTGCAGCTTTAACTATGCCTTCGGCAGCAAGCTCAGGTGCCTTTTTATCATAGGATACGAAACGATTTGGCAGGGTTTTTTCATCTATCTCAAGTTCTGCATACTTTTGATTAAGATTCTTAACCATCTCATCTATATTCCCAATCTCTTTTTCAACCTTCTGGGATTCACTTTGATATTTTTTTAATTCGTCTGTAGTTATGTTAGGATTATTTAGTTTTGCCCTCAAACTCTCCATCTTAACTCCTAGCTCCATCTTCTGATATTCAAGATTCCTTAAGCTGATATTTAGGCTTGCTCTTTCTTGATTCATCTGCTGTGACAAACTCTTTTTCTGAAGTTCAACCGCACCTTCTGGGCTAAGTATTACCTTACCATCGTCAGAAACAAACCCCAGATTTTTATTACCCGTATTTTCAAAAACTTTTTGATAGAAGCTTTCTCCATAAAGATCCCTAAACTTTTGCATCGCCAGTCTTTTTCTTTCCTCCGTACTGCTTACAGTGTTTTTGTCAATTCCTAAATCAATCTCTTGCCTTGTAACCGGAATAACTTTATTTTCCCGTTGATCATAAACTGAATAAACTAGGCTTTTATCCGGATCTGAGAGATTGTCTGAAGAAGCATGAAAGATAACTGGCATGTTTTTTCTGCCCAGCTTTTTGCTTATATCATCAGCAAATTCCAAAGCAGTGCCTATCTCCCTTTCAACAAGGTGTTCATATAGCTCTGATTTGGCTTTGGACTGAGGCTCTATCCCTGAAAAATTTATTGCCCATGGAGCATGAACACTTAAATCAACATCATTTGTCTTTGCAAGATTTGCTATTGCTTCTCTTTCTGTTTTACTGATAGTGTCTGCGGCATTCCCCTGCTCCCCTCCAAGACCATATACGCTTGCTACATCTATTTCAACCATCCTTGCACCGCTTCTAAGGACCTTGGCAAACTCCTCTAACTGATTCCTCTCTCCGATAGAAACCCCAAACTGGACCTTATTGAATGGGTCATTGAACTTACTGTTTAACATATAGTCTGTCATAGATTAGTATGGATGGTTATAAGATAAATGCTTTTTTATTGCTTTTTTACAAATCAGCTTATATTGTAAACATTTTTTGAAATTATTGCCGCCAAAGCATCTGTATTGTTATTTCCTACAATTAGATAACTGCCACCCTTTAGCTTTATTATCACATCAGTACTATTTTCCGATGCAACATATGCTTTCGCGTTATTACTAAGTAAAAAACTACCTGCATTTATGTTTCCAATACTTGTGCCGTCAGTTCTTACAGATAGAGTAAGATTACCTGTTGCTATATTGCCAAGATATGCGGATTCGATTTCATTGGAGGTTACATTTATGCTGCCGCCATCAATGCTAGAACCTAATACCGATATGTAACCATTTCCTATTTTGACAGTATAGGGTTCTGTTAACAGCAAAAACAGAACTATTCCAGTTATAATAATAGCTGCACCTACTCCTATTGTAATATAAACAGTATTTTTTATTCCTTTTGTGTTTTCATTCTTTTTCTTGGCAAAAACCCCTAGGAAGATAACAATTATTCCTATTATTACAGGTAAGAGGAGTATAAAATTGAAGTTACCCTCTGAAATTACAAAGCTGTATACCATGACTTACCTCCTCTGACCCGCCTTTGCCGTTTTTGGGCCTACTGTTATTATAAGATATGTAAGGTATCCGAATACCCATACAACAGCAATTGCAATCAAAACGAAATGAAGATACAAAGGTTGTATGAAAGTAAAGAAAGAAACGGTCCCTGCAAATACAAGTATAAAGGTTGGCAAAAGCATAGTAACCCAGATCTTTACTCCAATCCCTAGTTCCGAGCTGTCGCCATATGTTTTTAATGATTTATCAGGGCCTTTATCTGTCAAATCAAACTTCTGCAGTGTTTTGCACTTTGGGCATCGAAATATTCTTTTGTTTCCAAGTCTTATCGAATGATAGGAAACCCCCGGGATATATTCATAATTAAACCTGTAATTACATTTGTAGCATTCACAAACTGCAGTTACCATAAATTTTAATGATTCTAGAATAGTAATAATTATATATAAATATTCCTATCAATCCCCAAACAATCTAACGTGTTCTTTCATCATGCACCTATTGAATATTACTGTTATTCCCTTGCTTTCCGCAAGTTTTTTAGCTTCTTCATTTGAAATTCCTTCCTGCATCCATATCACCTTTGGGTTTTTGCTTATTGCGGCTTGGACAACTGGTAAAACCTTGTCTGAAGGCCTGAAAATATCGACTATTTCCGGGTTTTCTGGAACATCTGAAATTGAGGGGTATGATTTTTTACCCAATATAGAAGCAGCATTTGGGTTTACAGGTATTACATCGTACCCTTTACCTATTAAATATTTGGGTATTTCATGGCTGTCTTTTCCTTCCTCCCTAGACATACCAACAACTGCTACCTTTTTGTATTTAGAAAGGATATCCTTTACCTCTTGGTCACTGTGATTATCTTTTGGCATTTTCAGTATCTTTTCATGTTCCTCAATAGAACATTCCGGATCATTGCTTTCCATTTATATTACAAGTATTACAGATATAAAAAGTATTTATAGGGCTTGCATTCATACTAAGGAATGAAAAATAATTATGACGTTGCAAAAATAACAGAGGACATACGCAACCTAGAGGATATCATAGGAACATGCTGTGAAGATGCAAAAGAGTATAAATTTGTGCCCGGGTCCTTTTCATATAACATGAACGTTGGTAACGAAAACGTAATAGGGATAGACGAAAAACTATTATTAGAAGTGCAAAACCTCAGTAAATACGACAAAAAGTATTTATCCGCTTTAAAGATGACAGTTTACCATGAGATAGGCCATTCTAAGAGCTATAAAAAAGGCAGAGAACCTGCATTGAGTGAAGCAATCGCAGAGCTTTATGCTATAAGCAAGGGAAGCCTTGATGATTATATTATTGAAGTAGCGGTTATATCCAACATTATAGGAGATGAACTTTCTGAATTCAACCAAACAATTAAAGAACCAAAAGATGTGGTGGATTATCTTCTAAAGCATGATAGCGCAGATAAATGGAAAGACAAGGAATTTGCTTCTAAATTTTATGAATATGACTTTGCAAAAAATGCATTAGATAAGGTAAATCTGCCGTATAATGAAATATTTGATAGGGTAATAAAGGAAAGAGAGAGTATAGATAGTTTAAAAAGAAAGAACAACCTATTTATTGATAAAGATATGATATCAAGAAAATGAGAGTTGCCGTAATAAAGGAATCGGAATGCGAAGCACCTGATAATTGCAATTACATCTGCGCAGAGGTCTGTCCAAGAGTAAGGCAGGGGGCAAAAGAAACGGTGTATGCAAGGGAAAATGGCAAGGCCGCTATAACCGAAAGCCTTTGTATATCCTGCGGCATATGTGTAAAAAGGTGCCCATTTGATGCAATAAGGATAATAAACCTGCCAGATGAAATGGCCAAGGAGATTACATTTCAATATGGCATAAATACCTTCAGAACCTTTAATATAGCAACCCCTATAGAAAACAAAGTAGTTGGCCTGATAGGGAGAAATGGGATAGGAAAGACCACAAACATAAAACTAATATCAAATGAGCTTGTTCCAAATTTTGGTAATTTCAAGAGAGAATATTCATATGAAGAGGTAATAAAGGAATTCAGGGGTAAGGACATACAACCATATCTCACAAAGCTTTACAGCAACAACCTTAAAATAGCGAAAAAAGCGCAGTCATTCACACAGAGTGGAAAAGTTAAGGATATAGTAAAAACAAACCGCTTTAACCTTGTAACTGAAGACATTTTAAATAGAGATACCGAAACTTTATCCGGTGGCGAAGCACAGATCGTTGAAATAGCCAAAACATTAGATGAAGAAGCAGATGTGTATATATTTGATGAGCCTATGAACTACTTGGATATAAACGCAAGGATAAATGTAGCTACAAAGATAAAAGAAGCCCTTGAAAACAAAACTGTTGTAGTAGTTGAGCATGACTTGGTAATGCTTGATTACCTTACAGAATTTATACAGGTTTTGTACGGTTCCGAATCTAACTACGGGATAGCTTCTCACATTATGCCTTCAAGAAATGGAATAAACACCTATTTAGAAGGGTATCTACCCACTGAAAACGTCAGATTCAGGGATTACAGCATAAAGATCAAGAAAACGTTGCCACCGGTTACAAATGAACCCTTCATTTCATGGCCGGAATTTGTTGTTGACTTAAATGATTTCAGGCTGGATACAAAAGGCGGAAAACTTTACAGAGGGGACATAATAGGTATAATAGGAGAAAACGGAATAGGTAAAAGCACATTTATAAAGGCACTTGCCGGCCTGATTGAAACTAACATAGGCAAACTTGACCTGGGTATAAAAATATCATATAAACCCCAGGTACTGAAGCCGTTTGATATGCTTGTGAGCAACGCTTTGTTGAGCATAAATCCAGAATACGAAAAGGATTTGGGCATTTTGTCTGCTATTGGCAAGTTAGGGATAAACAAATTGATGAACAAAAATGTGAATACTCTTTCAGGAGGAGAGCTTCAAAAACTTGCAATAATAACTACACTTATGAAACCAGCAGACATATATCTCATAGATGAGCCTTCTGCAAATCTAGACATAGAAGATAGGCTGGAATGCATGAGTATAATTTCTTCCTTTATTTCTTCAAGAAACAAATGTGCAATAGTCGTTGATCATGACCTTGCTTTTCTTGATTCCACCTGTCCAAAAAGTATATTGTTCAGCGGTAAAAAGGGGGTAAAAGGAATGACGGACCAGATAGAAAGCACTGGTAAGGCAATAAACAATTTCCTTAAGAATATTGATGTTACTATTAGGAGAGATAAAGACAGCGGACGGCCTAGAATAAATCAAAAAGGAAGCCGGTTAGATGCAGAGCAGAAAGCAGCAAACATGTACTTTGCTGAATGACCACAAGCCAGTTAATAATAATTTTATTTTAATAATATACAAGTAATACAAAACAGTCCTTTTTATTTGGAATATTTCTAAAATAGGTATGAGGGGGGATAAAAATGGAAATGATGGAGGAAAAGGGGAGTTTATATGAAAAGCTACTGCAGCAAATAACTTTATACAACCAGTACAAAAACAACATAGATTTTGAAAAAGCACAGAAACTAAGCAAACTTCTGATGAATATAAACAACCTTGCTATAAAGCTAGGTGTTTACAAAGGCGATGTTGAATCCGAACTAAATAACATGGAAACAAAGCTAAGAGATGAAGAAAGAAACAAGTCCATAATATTTATATAGATTATTTCTGGACTTCAAATTTCAAAAGATCCAAAGCAAGAATGTGCAAAGTAGCCGAGCCGGTTGAAATGCCTGTTGAAGAGGAGGTTACAACATCATAGCTGTTTGGATCTGCATAGGACGGCACAAGAACTGTGCAGTACCCCGAAGGAGTATCATTTAATATGGTCCATCCCGTTACCGTTCCATTTCCATAAAGCACATTGCAATCTGGCGCATTTATCGTATCGTTATAAGAAGGAAAAACGCTTTTTATAGACAGAGATGAATTACACGATGAGCCGCAGGCACTGCTGTAATTTGTTATAAGCAACGGCTGATAAAAAGTGGAGTAAGAAGAAGATGGGGAAAACCTAGAATTATATGAAAATATAAGGTTTGAGGGGGTATCATTATTGGAATAATTAGATTTCGTAAATACCTCAAGGAGAAATGGGCTAGATATCTCTGGGTTTAAAACAGATGATATATAGGAATTTAACGTGGAAACCGAACCACCGTTCTGAAATAACAAAAGCTGGTTTGTTGTGGAAGAAACAACTGAAAAGGAGGACACTGCAGAATAAATCTGGGATAGGAAGTCATTGTTAGTTGTTATTGAACTATTTAATGTAAGGTAATAACTTGTTATTGCGTATGCAGAGGCTATAACACTAAGTATTATTATACTCCCCACAACAAGATCAATCGTAAAAACCTGCCCTTTTTTCATGACCACTCCGTGTAAGAAAGCCTAATTATTTCATTTCCAGGGTATAATACAGCAAATCTCTGTATAGAAGCAACATAGCTGGAAGAGTAATCTATTGGAAAGCCGGCAGTTACTTCTCTTCCTCCTAAATTTAGGATTGAACCGTTTAGATAGTAAAACGTTATATTAAATGAATCACCGCCTTTTAACAGAGAAGACAGACACGAAACTGGCAAGGTAGAAAGATTATACAGCTTTATTGGAGATACCTCTAAGTTATTGTACATTACGCCAAGCTGCTTTATTTGGTTGCACGAAAAAGAATACCAATTGGAGGGGTAACCCTCTGAACCAAGTAGGGAATTGGCCCCTTGAACTGCTAGGTTATTGATATAATTTGAGGTTATCTGTGAATAATATGAGGAGTAAGAATTGTTTATGTCTGCATTTGAGTAAAGAAAAAGCAGAACAGTTGTGAATAAAAGCAGGAATATAAACAAAGCAATAAGCAAATCTATTGTGAATATCTGCCCTTTTTTATCCATAAAACTATAAATCCGTCATGATATTAATCTGTAAAGATTTCGATATAAGAGTTAAACACAGTAACAAACAGAATAAAACTGTATTCTCCTTTATCATATATATTACAACACTAACATTTATTATTAAATATTAAATTGCAAGATATAAATAATATATGGTGGACTGTTAATAATGGAAGATATAAATGAGATTTATGACAAGATAATGAGTAAATTGAATGAGGGCCCTTCACTTATACTGGAGATAGCAGAAAGAATAGAAAAGGATACTTTACAGACACAGACAATAGTAGATTATTTTGCAGCAAAGGGTGAGATAAAAAAGACGGCTAGAAAATTCGGCTCTTCGCCGGTATACTTTCTTGAAAAAGACAGAGAAAAGGCATTGAATTTGCTCATGCAGACCTTAAACAACCAAGAAAAGGCATTGATAGCCAAAATACGGGAAAAGAAGGTTGTTAATATGGAATCTCTTTCCTCCGCGGAAAGATATATCTCGCAGAACCTTGTGGATTTCATGAAAAAAGTCTCTGCCCAGGACAACCAAACCGGGCAGAAGGCGGATTACCTTTACGAACAGGGATTAAGCTTAGACGCTGTAAAATCAATTATAAATGCAAAGGATGAAAAACCAAAACCAGTTCAACGTGAAACAGCTATCAAAAAAAAGAGGGAAGAAAAAGAACCTGTAAGGCAGGAATTCAATGAAATATTAATAAAAAATGGCTTTCAAGAACCAAAGGAAATTGAAAAAGGCGTTTTCCTTTGCTTATATGGTCAGCATAGCATAAAAGTCGTTGTAATTTTATTAAACAAAAAATCAATAGTAAAGAAGGATTTTATAAATGCGATGGGGTATAGCACAGTTTATAAGACAATAACATTTATACTTACAAATGCTGAAAAAATAGCCGGAAACAAAAGTTTTGGCAACATGGTGAATATTATAAAAACAGAGATATGAAAAAAGACAGAATATTCTTGCTTAATGAAAACCATTCAATAGTCATAGATGGAAATAAAGAAAGCAATACACAATTCGGAATATTCAAACCCAGCAAAATAAAAGGGAAAAAACCTGGATCTAGAGTAAAAACGCACAATGGGAATGCATTTTATGTAATTGAACCTGGAACTCCTGATTTAATAAAAAAGATAATAAGACTGCCGCAGATAGTAACTTTAAAAGACGTTGGAAGCATGGCAATGTATCTGGGAGTAAAGAATGATAGCAAAATATTCGATGCGGGAACAGGCTCTGGGGTCGTTGCATGCTCACTGGCAAACCTATCAAAAAACATAAAAGTTTTTTCCTATGAAATAAGGAAGGAATTCATGAAAGTAGCAAAGAAAAATGCGGAGCTGTTTAATCTAGAAAATATAAAATTCAGCAACTTGGACGTAAAAAAAGGCATAAAAGAAAAGAATTTTGACTGCGGAGTTCTTGATCTGCCAGATCCATGGGAAGTACTGCCTATAATAACAAAAAACTTCAAGGTGGGGGCAAGGATAGTTACATACTCTCCTTCTATCATACAGGTAGAGAAAACACTTAGATTGCTTCCTAAAAACATGAAAGTTGAAAGATTAATACAAAACAATGAAATTAACTGGAAAACTGAAATTGAAAGGGACATATTAAGGCCAGAAAGCAATGGAATACTACATACAGCTTTCCTCCTTTTTATAAGAAAAGTTGCCCCTTAAAATTAAGTAAAAAATTCAGGCTTTATCTGCTTGATGCAGCCTGTCTTTCAGTGTCTATTCTTTTAGAGATAGGAAATGCTATATCTTGATTATTTGCTGCCTGCGTAAGTATCTCATATAATGCCCTGTCTGCTTTTTTGCCTGTTGCAGATAGCTGATATGTTCCTTCTGCGATCCATCTCAACGCAAGGTCTACCCTTCTTATAGGTGCAGTATCGACCTGCTTTGCAAGCCTCTGCCCGCCTATCAAAAGAGTCATTACCTCTTCTTTAGGCGCTGAGTTCTCTATTGCTTTTACAAGAACCTGCAAAGGATTTAATCCGTCCTTGCTTATCATATCAAACGCGCTTTCAACTAGATTAGATGCAGTATTAAATCTACCCGACATTAACTTGCTTGTCCTTAAATGTTTCTTTCCCCTATGACCTGGAACCATAAGATGGCTTATAAGCCTCTCAACTATGCTCATTCTCTCTCTTGCAAGCCGCTGCTGAGACAGCCTTCCTGAGGTCTTAGGCACTATAACAGGCTTTAATGAAATTATGTTTTTAAGACCTAAATCATTTACAGTAACTCCATCGAAACTATACTTTCCAAAGAGCTTTATTTCATTTTCCCTTTTTACGTTTTCCAATGGTTTTTCTTCTTCCATTTTATCTCACAGGTTTCTGCTTTCTTCCTTTAACTAATTCTTTCAATGATATTCCATTGACTTTTGTTATCTTAAACTTTACCCCTGGAAGGTCACCGCGTGCTCCCTTCTGTGCACCGCCTATCCTTTCAATTATTACATCATTGTGCTCATCTACGAAGGAAACCCCCTTGCTCCAAGGGATGTATGCAGTTATTATTTTACCGTTTTTAGTAAGCTGTACTTTACATGATTTTCTTTTTCCGGATGATGGCTTCTTTGGCGTTATCTCAACCTTCTCCAGAACTATGCCTCTCGCCTGAGGTGCCCCTGCCAATGGATCGTTCTTTCTCCAGCTTCCGCTGAAGTAAGACTTGCTTTTGTTCTTGCTGAACCTTACTCTTTCCTTTCGGCGAAGCAACATTTTTCCGTTAAATAATCCGCGTGTCTTGTTTCCCATATTTTTTATTTAATATTTATACTAACTATATTAAAATACCTTTGCATTAGCATTTTAATCAGTTTTATTTTGTTACTGCTTATTTTGCCGTCAACTGAGGCTTCAACTTTCTTGGATTCATCCTCCTTTCCATTAACTGTTATGTATCCTGATATAAGCTTGTTTGGCCTTATAACGTTTTCAAATAGCTTTACAGGATCGTCGGAATACTCTATTACAATTACCTCTTTCTTTAGCATTTCCTGCAGCATTTTTATCTTTATTCCGTTTTTGCCTATCGCTAGACCGGCCTGGCCTTGATTCACAACAAACACTATCTTGTCCTCAAAATTTATGCAGTCTCTCGGCATAACGCTCGTAACATCAGAAAACAAATTTATCGATAAGATAATATCGCTGTCGAATTTTATGTTCATATCTTTATTTCTTAATCCCCAATACGGTTATACCAAATGACTTACCACAGGCAATTGAAAGAGCATCGCTGTCTCCATCGTACTTGTATTTCTCAACTTCAACCTGATTTAATTTTTCAAGGATTTTGTCGCTGGCATTGCTAGCATACACTACAAAAGAAACCTCTCCGTTCTTATAGGCCCTCAATGTAGAATTTAAGCCTATAAACACTTTATTGCTCTTTATCTTTTCCTGAATTTTCTTCGCTATTTCCTTTTCCATTTTCCTTCACCACTAATTCAACCCCGCCCGTTCCTACGGGTATTACTTGATTTGAGAGTATATTGTTTGCAACGTATTTAAATGGATCTGATTCATGATAAAGTCCTGCCTCTATAAGATGCTTCAATGGGACCTCAAATGATGCTCTTGCAAGCACTGAATCAGCTTCTCCGCTGAGTCCATATCTCCCTATTCCTCTTACCGTACCGTCAAGGCACATTGCATCAGCTATTAAGAATATGTGCCTTAAATCAACTGTTAATCCTACATTTTGTAAGGTAGAGTTTACTTCTTCTATTATGAGATTTCTTGCAGCTTCTATGCCTAATACCTTTGAAACTTCTATTATGTCATTTGATATTGTGTTTTTCTGATCAACTTCTTCCATTTTAAGCACTTCTGAAAGATTTGTGCCTATGGTTTTAATCCAGTAATTCCCGTTTGAATCTTGGTTTAAAATCGCCCTTGAAACGCCAGGTAAACCCGAAAGATTTATCTCTACTATTTTATTCCTCAACCTTATCAGTTTTTTAACGCTGTCCGCCGATTTGTCTACAACTGAAAGGTTGTCTCCTTCTAATGCTGTAGATACTTTTAAATTTGAAAGCTTTGCTGTAACATCTTTGGTTGTAAATCCATATTCCTTCAAAAGTTCCTTGTCAAGTACAAACTCTATGGATTTTTTACGGAGAGATACAGTATAAGAGGAGGTTATGTCCCCTATCTTTATCTCAATCATTTTGTTGGCTATTTCGCTTGCCTTCTGTTTTGATTTTGCGTATTCCTCTTTTAAGTAAATATCCATAAATGGAGTAGAAATGTCCTTTTTTGAGTCAAATATCTCAACCAATCTTGGTAAACCGGTTGTTGTATTAATCACGGAAAGACCCGCCGCATGTTTTGTTCTAAGGGTAAGCTGGGTACTGGCTTCACCTATGCTTTGTGCGGCGATTACTCCGACTGCCTCACCAGGAGTAACCAATGATCTTGTGTATATTTTTTCCAGCTCAGATAAATCTGCATTTTCCCCATATTTTTCCTTGAATGCTAAAATGTATTTTTCCGGTATTTCTATTTTCATAATTTAAGATCCCCCTTGTCGCTTGCCGATACGTCAAGCCCGTCCTCTCCATACTTAAACTGTACTATCGCACTACCCAACCTTACAGACAAATCGTCTGCTACTTTAAGGTCATTCAATGCTGACGACAGCCTTCTTTGCATGTAACCAGAGATAGGAGTACGTATAACATTGTCCATTAATCCTTCCCTGCTACTTGCAGCGTGAAGGAAGTATTCCACTGGATTCAATCCTTTCCTGTAGTTTGAAACGATAAAACCACGCGCGATAAGCCCATTATCCCCCTTCTTAAAGTGTGATGTAAGTCTGTCTGAAAATCCGTTGCTTATTCTTACGTCCCTAAGCATCTGCTGACCTACAAGACCGATAGTTGGTATGAGATTCGTTATGCTTCCTTTTGCGCCAGTTGTTATCATTGCTTCCACATTGTTGTTCTTTTTGTCTATGTATGCATCTATTATATTCCTTACCTTTATCCTTATCCTGTTGGCTATGCTAAGTATTTTTGCTTCGGCGATGTCATCATAATCCTTTAATAGCTCGGCTACGCTGCTCTCTCCTTCCTTAACGGCCTTCTCTATCTCAGTGTATGCTGCTTTTGGAATGTCGAAATCCCTTATATTTACGCTCATTCCAAGGTTGAATATGGTCATAAGTCCAAGTTTGTTTGCCTGGTCTATGAATTTAGCTGTAACTTCGGAACCATACCTTACAAAAAGGAACTGAAGCAGACTTCCGCTTTCCCTACCTATTGTCGCTGCGTCTATTACTCCCGAGATCAGTTTACCATTTTTAATCCTTACAATTGAATCATCGTCCTTTGTTATCTTATAGGTACTGCTTTGGCTTTCAAAATTAAGGTCCTCAGGTAAAATCATGCTAAATAGCTCCCTGCCAGTGTATTTCTTTTTCTTTAAATCAGTGACTATTCCTATGTTGGAAAGCAGAAATTCAGCATTTTCCTTTTCAAATTCTGTTTCTTTTGAAGTCAGCAAAGCACAACCAGAAACGTAATCCTGCGCAGCTCCGATTAATGGCAGACCGTGCCTTGGCGAGACAATGTTGTTCTTTATGTTGATTATCATGTCTGCTTCTGCAAGCGCTTCCTCATTCTGCAGTACATGTATGTTCATCTCATCTCCATCGAAATCTGCATTGTATGGAAGAGTTGATGCGGGGTTTATACCCAAAGTCTTGTAAGGCAAAACTTTTACTCTGTGACCCATTATTGAAAGCCTATGCAAGGAAGGCTGCCTGTTGAAAAGTATTATATCTCCGTCTTTTATGTGCCTTTCTACTATGTATCCTGGCTTAAGCTCGTCTATGATGTTGTCAACCGTCATTTCTGTTATTTTCCTTTTTATGTTATCTGGGGTTATTACATAGTTTGCTCCTGGATACGAATTGAAGTTTTTAATAGTGGCCTTTAATCTGTCTATGTTTAGGTCTGTAACGTATTCTGGATAGGTCACTTCCTTTGCTATTTTTATTGGAACGCCTACTTCATCAAACCTTAAGAAAGAATCGGGGGATATAACCGACCTAGCGCTGTAATTTACACGTTTAGCAAGCGCAGATCCTCTAAATCTTCCTTCTTTTCCCTTTATCCTGTCTTCAAGGCTTTTAAGCTTCTTGTTGGATTTCTGTCTTGCGACTGGAACCTGAGCTGAGCCATTGGATATAAAGGTAGTTATGTGGTATTGAAGCAGATCCCAAAGTTCATCTATTATTATTTCTGGAGCTCCTGATCTTATATTCTCAGCAAGCCTTTGATTAGTTCTTACTATGTCAGTAAGCTTATGTGTAAGGTCATCTTCACTTCTCTGCCCATTCTCTAATGTAATAGAAGGCCTTATAGTTATAGGTGGTACCGCTAATATGGAAACCATCATCCATTCCGGTCTTGAATAATCTGGATCTAATCCAAAGAACTGCAGGTCGGAGTCCTTTATCTTTTCAAGCCTGTTAAGAACGTCTATTGGAGTAAGCTTTTGGTCTCCGTCTATAAATGTATATGGTTTTTCAAGTTTCACTTTTCTTTGCTTTGCTCTGCAGAACGGACACACTGTTACATTCTTTGCGTGTTTTATAAGTGCTTTTATTAGTTTTATTTTCTTCTTCTGTCCTTCGTTTATCTCTGCAGATATAATGTCTTCACTTAGCTTTTTAAGGTGCTCATCCGATATGAGTATCCTGCCGCATGAATTGCAAGTTGAATTTATAAGATTGTAAACATAAGGAACGGTTTTTACATTGAATACTGGTCTGGCAAGCTCTAAGTGGCCGAAATGCCCCGGACAGTCTCTTATTGTATTTCCACATGTTTTACAAGTCAATCCCGGATCAATAACTCCCATCCTCAAATCAGAAAGACCGCCATCAACTGGAAATCCGTCAATATCATAAAGCTCAGATGAAGTTATCGCAACTGCACTCATTTTTTGTATCATTTTAGGAGACATTATGCCGAATTCAAGAGCGTCTATCTTACTAAAAACAAAGTTCGAATCTAATTTCATACTTTACTCCCCAAAACCATCTTTGGATATATTCCTACTGATTTCAACTCATCCAAAAGTATTTTGAACGAAACTGATACTTCTATGAGTTTTATCTGCGCATCCTCACCGTCTATTGGACAGTAGCCAGTCTTCTTTTTTACGTTATAAACGGCTACCATTCCGCACTTTGAGCAAACTGGGATAGTAACCTTATCGGAATCAAATCTTTCCTTTAAAGCCAAAGCAGTTCCATATGCTACGAAACAGTCCTTCTCCATCTCTCCCAATCTAAGTCCACCGCGCTTTGACTTTCCTTCGGTAGGCTGCCTGTTAAGTAACTGTATCGGACCTCTGGCCCTCCACTGTATTTTATATTCAACTAAGTGCTTCAATCTTATGTAGGTCATGTCTCCGACGAATATTCTTACTTTCATCTCTTCACCGGTTATACCATTGTACATCGTTTCTACTCCATTTTCTCTGAATCCATATTCCATCAATTCTTTTCTGAGGTCTTCTTCTGTTTCACCAGTGAAGGGGGTGCCATCAACGTATCTGCCACCGAGTGCTCCAACCTTTCCGCCTATCAATTCAAGCAGGTAAGACATTGACATCCTTGATGGTATTGAGTAAGGTGAAAATATTAAATCAGGTATTATCCCTGAGTAAGTGAAGGGCATGTCCTCTTGATTCAGAAGCATTCCTACAACTCCTTTCTGTCCGCTTCTTGGTCCGAACTTGTCCCCAATTTCAACAGGCCTGTCCTCTCTTATTTTCAAAGATACGTATTTATTTCCTTCTGCTGTAGACGTTACAAATACATTGTCAACGACTCCACTCTCTCCCGTTCTACATTCAATTGATGATTCAACTTGTTTCTGCACTCCTAATCTAAACTTGTCTATTGATGAAACGAACCTTGGTGGTGAAATCCTGCCTATAAGAACATCTCCCCCATTAACATGCGAATTTATTGCAGCTATTCCGTCTTCATCTAGGTATTTATATGAATCCTCTGACCTATAACCCGCCACATCTTTATCTGGAACTGTTATAACATCACTTTGTCCCCCTACATACTTTATTTCCTCTACTTTATATGGTCTGAAAAACATCGCCCTAAAAAGCCCTCTTTCTACAGAAGACCTGTTAATTATTATTGCATCGTCCATGTTGTAACCAAGATAAGAAAGTACGGCTACAACAATATTCTGTCCTGAAAGATGCGACTTGAAGTTCTCATTCTCGTACATTTCTGTCTTAACTATTGGCATCTGCTGATCAATTGCTATCATTGAGTCATTATCATGCCTTATAAGATAATTTGTAGTATACAATCCAACTCCCTGCTGAACGCTCTTCACTGCCGTAACGTTTCTGTGTGCATTACTGTGGTTTATGAATGGAAGCAATGAAGCCTGTGTACCGAAAACAGAGAGAGGAGTTATCTCTAGATGAGTATGCGCGGGAGTCAATTCCTCCTCATTTAAAGCAGTATAAGCAAGCTCCTCTTCATCAGCATCTAAATATTCTATTTTTCCTTTATCGACCAGATCCTGCCAGGTTATATGGCCCTCTGAAAGCAGTTCCACATCTTCTTTTGTAACCATTGGCTTTCCATTTTTAACTACTATAAGTGCTCTACGCAGCCTTCCGCTATCCGAATTTATCATTACACTGTCAGTGTCTTTTCTATATCTTACATTTATTTCCTTTGGTATCTTGCTCTGCCTTCTGTCCTCTATTATTTCTTTAACAAGCTTGTCTGGATCGTCAGTAACTCCTGAAAGCACGCCGTTTACAAATACAAAACTCATATCTTTTTCACCCCGTAATTCTTCAGTAGGCCTTTAACTGTTTCCGTGTCTACGCCCTCTTTTGACATCATAGATAAAACAGCAAGATTTTTGGTAAGACCTATCTTTGGACCTTCTGGAGTTTCTACTGCGCAGAACCTTCCGAACTGTGTTCCATGAAGATCCCTGGCCCTGTAATTTTCCCTGTTTGAAGTAAGCAGAGATTCAACCTTTCTTAGATGCGATATTGTTGACGGAAAACTTCTTCTGTCTAGGTGCTGAGTTATACCTACTCTACCGCCGACCCACTGGCCTGTTGCAAGTGCTGATCTTAATCTGGCAGTCAATTGGTCAGAAGTGAATATGTACTTTGGATCAGGAACTCTGTCTTTTCTTATCCCTCTTTCAAAGTTATACTTGGCATCATTCAATATTTGCTTGAATATGAACCTGAAAAGCATGTCTAAATTGTAGCTTTCGGCATGTAATCTTTTATTTGAGTAATGGTCTTTGTCTACTTCCTTTCCTTCTAATGCACTCTTTATCAGAAGGTTTGAAACATACATAAGGTACTCTGCCTTTATCTTTCTGGAGTCCTTATCCCTACCTAAAAATGGGAACAACAAGGAATCTATGTTCAACTCTGCGGTCTCTTTAGTGTGAATTGAATGAAGCATCTTGCCTATAGTATCTAGTGCATCATTTTCTGAGTCTATATTGAAAGCTATAAGATTCATGTCTACTGTATTTATTATATCCTCATCGTCTTTTCCTATCTTCTTGATTATTTCGTTTTCATTAGTAACGCCCAAGGCTTTTATCAATGTAATGATCGGAACTCTCTTTAACTTGCCGAAAGTTACGTAAAGAAGGTTGCTACCAGAGATCTGCAAAGTATGCGGAACTTTTATTGCATCGGCATCAGCAAATATCTTTGCGCTGAATTTGAATCCTTCCTGATTGTCTTTAGAGATAAGTATGTTGTTTGGAGCGAGGTCCTCTGTTGTTATTATTATCCTTTCAGTGCCGTTTATTATGAAGTACCCTCCTGGATCGGTAGGATCTTCCTTTGCTTCAGTCAATTCGCTTGCTGACAGCCCGTAAAGATTGCAATATTTTGATTTGACAACTATCGGCATACGCCCTATGAAAACATCCTCGTTTACGATTTCCTTGCCGTCCGCTAGATATGAAACAGAGAGCATCAAAGGCGCATCGTAAGTAAGGTCCCTTATCCTTGCTTCCATTGGATTGATTAACCTTACTATGCTGTCTGCCTCTATTATATCAGGCTTTCCAATCGTTATTTTGTTTATTTTTATCTTAAAATCTTCAACTCCTACTGGCTTTATAACAGGCTCTATCAAACCCTCACTCTCTATTATCTTGTTAAGCCCTTTGTCTATGAAGTATTCAAATGAGGATATGTGATGGGCTGCCAAAGCGGTTGAACCCAATGCTGATCTAAGCAATGCTTGATAAGTATTTTTTTCCATTTTATTTCACCACCAATCTATAATAATTGTACTGGCCGGCAGTCTTGCTGCTACGCTTTATCTCCAGAACATCTCCCTCTTTTGCATCCAAAAGCTTAACTGCAGGATCATTTACTTTTATCTTTGGCAGGTCCTTTATGACAATGTTGTATTTGCTTAGCAATTGGTCAAGTTCCTCTTTGAGCATTATTCTATATTGCGGCGATAAACGGCTATTAAATACATCGATATCCAAGGGGGGAACCTCTTAAGTATAATTTATAATTCTATTCTATAATACTTCTAGTATTTAAGCTTTTCTATTACTAAATTATACGCTATTAATTCACATTCACTACTTTAAAAATATGAATACATACATTTAGCTATTATTTAACATCTTTCTATATATAGAGGATCTTTCAGAAAGCCCATTTACGTTCTTGTCGGCTAGATTAAAGGCCGTGTTACTATAGCTTATAAGCCAGTATGAAAGAAGAATTGAATAAAGCAACGCGGAATAAACTTCTGGCAGGTTAAAGCTACTAACTAAATAAATGAAAACAAAAAGCAAAACAAGATACACAACAAATACAAACAATGACTCCAAGCGGATTTTCTTCGCTAGCATTCTGCTGTTTAAAATTGCAGAATGCAATGTTGAATTGCCATATATTGAGAAAAAGTTGGAAAACATGAACGAACTGCCGTAGTATATTCCAGGTATGACCAATGCAATTAAGCCTATAATGGAAATTATGGCTTGAATAAAAGTAGCTATAAGGAACTTCGGAAAAGCGCTCAAGGAACGTTTAATTAAAGACACCACATTTAAATTGCTTGAAACTAGATAATACAATTTATAATAAAACATGGCTGTCAAAGAAAAAACAATTAAGAGAAAAGAAACAACAAAAGAAAATTCGCCTGCGATTATTGTAGTAGTTGATGGGGTAAAAATAAAGCCGCCATTCAAAAATGCGCCCAATCCCAAGTACTTGAAGATTACAACAAATCCCAAAAGAAAGATTATAAGTGTTATAGAAAGAAATGCAAAAAACGAGCTAAGTTCCGACAAGGATTTAAGGCCATAAAATAAGCTAGAGAATGCAGATCTGATATTGCTTTGCTCTTTCATAATTATTAATTATGTTGCATAATTAATATCCTTATCTTAATTTATCTGAGCATTCTTTTTGCATATTTAGATTTTAGCTTAAAACCACAATACTTGTAGACTGGGCAGATGCCGCACTGCGGAGAGACTGGCTTGCAAACTTCTCTCCCGAACCTTACAAACGAATAATTTGTGGAAATCCTTAGACTTGGACTAAGTATGCTTTCAAGCACTGCTTCCGTCTTTGCAGGTTTTGTCCCTTCAGGCACTATGCCTAAGCGCTGCGATATTCTATTCACATGCGTATCCACTGCTATATAAGGCAAGTTAAATCCCCACTCAAGTACAAGGCTTGCAACCTTCTCTCCCACCCCGGGTATCTGCATTAGATCTGCTTTATTTGAAGGAACTCTTGAATCGAATTTTGTTATAAGAACATTGCAGGCCCTTTTCAAAAGTTTGGCCTTAACTCGAAAAAAACCAACTGGATATATTAAATTTTCTATTTTTTTCGTCGGTAATTTTGCTATCTTTTCAGGGGTATCTGCAACGGAAAGCAGCCTTTTCTGTGCAGGAAACGTTGTAGTATCCTTCGTTCTTGTGGACAGTATTCCATGCACGAGTATTTCAAATGGGCTTGCCTTTCTTTCCTTAGTATAGTACTTTCTGCTTATGATCTTTACTGCATTTACAAAATCGTCTTTGTCCACAATCCATCAATAAAACTACAGCAATAAATAATTTAAGCACCAAAATAATAGGGATTAAATGAAATATCAAATAAAAAATGATGGTTTAAAATATTTGACAGAGAAATATGACATTGACTTTGACAACCTAATAGACAATATACGCGAAAAAAAATACGATAAAGTAGCAATACAAATACCTGATGGCTTTAAATTGCACGCATTGGACATTGCAGACATGATAAGTGAAAACTCCGGAGCAGAGGTATACATATGGGGAGGAAGTACTTATGGCGCATGTGATGCGCCTATCGGCCTTGGGAAATTTGGGATAAAGGCAGTTATACAATTCGGACATGCAAGATTCAGAGCCGATGAACTCGGAAAAAGCAGTGGTTAGATGATAACTATTGGAATAGATGAAGCAGGTAGGGGTCCTTTAATAGGCCCAATGACAATAGCAGGTATAGGATTAGATGAGGAAACTGCTAAAAAATTCAAACTTCTTGGGGTAAAGGATTCAAAAATGCTAAGCATTAAAAGAATATACCTTTTAGAAAGAGAGATAATCAAAGCATGCAATAATTTCAAAGTGATTAAACTGTCTGCAGAACAGATAGACAACAGATTTGCAGATGGGAAGAACTTGAATTACTTAGAACTTGACAACATGATAGAGATAGCAAACTCTCTTGAAGGACAAACCGTTATAGTTGATTCCCCAAGCCGAAACACGGCTAAAATAAGAGAGTACCTAATGAAAAAGATAAAAAATAAAAAAGTAATCGCGGAGAACTATGCAGACAGAAACCATATTGAGGTATCTGCTGCATCAATAATAGCCAAGGCAAACAGGGAAAGAGAAGTAGAGAAAATAAAAAAAGAGCTAGGATATGATTTCGGAAGCGGTTATCCTTCCGATCCAAAAACAATGCAATTCATAAAAATAATAACTGAAAACGGGAGGATAACGCAGGAACCTTACAAAAAGTTCATAAGAAAGACTTGGAGCACAGTAAAATACACAAATTTTAACACCCTAAACTTTTTTAACTAAGCTGTTGATAAAATCCTGCGGTAATTCTGTTGATTTCCAGCTGTTTTTATCTATGCATATATGAAGGATATAGCCCTGACAAATTTGTTCTTCATTTCGTAGTATGTCAAAATCAAACCTTAATATTTTATTTGATATCAGGCTAACTTTAAGCAGTGTATTAAGGGTATCACCCAGCCTTGCAGACTTAACGTATTTTGCATTCGATTCTAGAACCACCATCCACCTATTTTCATCTATAATTGGAAAACCGCATCCTTTGGAATTTATGAATTCCTGCATTGCATCGGTAAAAAACCGGTAATAACCTGCATAATGAACAATGCCTTGTGCATCCGTATCGTATATTTTTACATCTTCCTTAAAAGAATAGTCATACTCCATATTCAGTAAGGCATGAAGCTTTCTCCAAGACTTTGAAGCATATCAGTCTGTCTTTCGAAATACTCCCGTGCATTTTTGAATCTTTCTATTAAATTTATTGCAACTGCATTTTTCAAATCAAGAGGATGTATTTTCTTTTCAGTGTATAGCTGTATCAGCTGTTCTGGAGATTCTATTGTTATGTCACCGCCGAATTTCTCTTCCCTTTCTATTTTAAACTTGCCGTCATTTGGCAGTATGAAAAAGTTAACTATCTGAACTATGAAGTTATCTTCAATTACTCCCTCCGGACAGTATCCATTCATTATTTTCTTCTTTATTGACTCCTCTGAATCATAGATCTTAATGTTGCTTTCTGGAACGGATGAAGACATTTTTGTTCCAGGGCCGCGTATTGACGCTATGAGTGGAGTAAGAACTTCCACTCTTTTTCTGTAACCAAGTTTTTCCAAGTATTCTCTGGCATACGCAAAGATGTGCCTTTGGTCCATACCTCCTAGCTGAATGTCTACATCTAAGTATTCTTCATCTAAAGTCTGCATAAGCGGGTAGATAACCTCGCTTACCTTTGGATTTTTCATTCTTGTAACTTCAGAAGCTGCGTGCATACCTTTCTCAACAGTAGTAAGCGTAGAAAGCTTTAACAAATCCGAAACATATGGCTGGCTCAATTCAAAATCAGACCCCCTCACAAATTCCGGCATTCTTTCCCAGTCAAATGCTAGTTCTATGCACTTCTTTGTATAATCGACTCTTTTATCCAATTCTTCCCATTTTGATTTCAAATCATCTAATGCTGCATGTAAATCCGCTATTAGTATCTTGGTATGTATCCCTGCTTTTTCAAAATCAAAAAGTTTACCCAATGCAACCAGATGGCCAAGGTGTATAGATCCAGTAGGTGCCCTGCCGATGTAAACAGAAAGAGGTTTTCCATCGTTCAATAAATTTTGCAGCTCTTCGACGGTTATTATCTCCAAAGTATTCCTTTTTATTAAATTCAATCGCTCTTCAGTATCCATAAAGATATATAATTAAATTAGAATATATATACATTATCAACAAAGTAACAGGCAGTTAATGATGTAAGCTTTAATTTCCTGCAATAACAATAATAAAAATGAAATTCATGCATGTTGGAGATACCCACATAGGGCAAGTATACAAAAATGATACAAGAAATAACGATATAAAAGAAGCATTTGTGCAGATGGTCGATTATGCATTATCAGAAAAAATAGATTTTATTGTGCATTCTGGAGATCTTTTTGACTCAGGTAACCCTCCCTTAGATTCGCTTTTGTTCGTAACCGATGAATTAAACAGGTTAAAAAGCGCAGGGATACCTATATTTGTAATACCCGGCTCGCATGATGTTGGGGTAGGGGAAGAAGAAAGTATTATAGAACTTTTTCATAGAAACAAACTTCTCATAAACCTAAACTCCAAAAAATATATTGAATTCGGAGAAACTGTAAACCTAAAGGGAGAGACCTACAAAGATGCGTTTATATGCGGAATAAAAGGAAAAAGAAGTAAAGTAGAAGATGAAATATTCAAAAAATTAAAAATAGAGATGAATAATTCGGCATTCATCAAGATTTTCGCATTTCACCATACTATTTCCTACCTTGGAGAAAAATTTAAGGACCTTGAAACAGAAAGCCTCCCAAGAGGATTTGATTACTATGCTGCGGGCCACTGGCATGGGCACAGGGAAAACATAAAATATGACAAGGGGATAATTCAGTATCCTGGTTCTCTGGAATATTGCGACGAAAAAGAGATAGTTGACAATCCAAACAGGGGCTTTTTTGTAATATCATATGATAAAGAGGGCATAACCTCTGTAGAATATAAAATAATAAAAACAAGAGATAAACAAATTTTCACAATAAATGCGGATAATAAAAAAGCCGTTGAATTGGAAAACGAAATTATTAACAAACTAAAGAAAAATGAGGGGGAGATACTAGTAGTAAAGCTGGAAGGGAAACTAGCTGATAAAGCATCTGATGTGAACCTTATAAAAATTAAAAAAATAGGGTATGAACTAGGTTATTCATACATAAGCATAAACAAATCAAAGTTAAACGACAAAGATACTGACATACAAGAGGATGAAATAAAAACAAAGGAATTATCAACCATAGAATATGAATTTCTTAAGAAGAAAGGTTATAATGAAAAAGAAATAAAAATCGCAAGATATCTAATAGACTCACTTGGAGAAAATACAGATGACATAAAAAAGGAGGTTGAAAAATTATTTTATTCACATGATAATCTCGAAGATTAAACTTGAAAATATCAGAAGTCACCACAAGACAGAGATACCATTCTCAGAGGGAATAAACGTAATAACAGGTAACACTGGCAGTGGTAAATCCTCCATATTAATGTCAGTAGAATATGCACTTTTCGGCAAGATTGGAGAAGGGAAAGAAGAAGGTAAAATGCTGCTAAGAAGAAACTCTTCAGAAGGAGAAATAAAAATAACGATAAAAAACGGCAATAATGAATATGAAATAAGCAGAGGCCTAAAAAGAATTAACGATTCTGTAAGAAACGATGACTCAAAAAATTACATAAACAAAAACAAGGAGAGAGTAGACTTGCAGAACAGAGCATCCGATATAAATTCATATGTAAACAAATTATTAAAGATTGAATCAGAAAACCCATTGGAAACATTTGAAACTATAACATATATTAAACAGGATGAACTAAAAACACTAATATTTGAAACAGGCCAATACAAACAAGAATATATAGACGGCCTACTACAGCTTAACAAATATCTAGATGTTTATGATAACACAAAGGAAATTATAAACAAAATAAAAAATGAGATAGAACTAGATAAAAAGGAACTTCAATTAAGCGTAGACCAGAATGATATAATAAAAATAGAAAACAGAATAAATGAAAATCAAAACATAATAAAGAGCTTGGAGGAAGAAGCAACAAATAATCAGATACTCTTAAATAACAAAAGCATAGAGAAAAAACAGAAGGAAGGCGAACTAGAATTTGAGAGGGATAAAAAGATAAAATTTGAAAAAGCTTTGACTGAAATTAAAATAAAGGAAAATGAAAAATCCAAACTTGAAATTGAAAAAACAAGAGTAACGGAGAAAAAAGAGGAAGCCATAAAAAATGTAAAACCAATAGAAAAATCCAAAAAAGATGAAATTGAAAAAGCAATTAAGAACCTGGAAGAGCAAAACAAACTTGAAGATGAAAATGTTAAAAAAATATACGAAAATTTCTTCCAAATAGAGTATTCTTACAAAAAAGCACAAAATGAAATTCACGAACTTCAAAAAGAGATAGAAAATGAGAATAAAACATTAGATAAACTAAACAAAGAGCAGGAGGAATTTGAAAAGCAAATCAAAAGCATAACCGAAATAGAAAATAAGGAAGAAATTACTGGCAGAGTATATGAATTAAACAATTTAATAAAAGACTTGGAGAAGGAGCTTTTGCAATCGATTGAGCAGGGTGTTTGCATTATGTGCGGAAACAACATAAGTGATAAAGCTCATCTAGAAAAAGAATACTCAAATAAAATAAATAGGTACAAAAAAGAGATAGAGAGATTAACAAGCATTTCAAGCAACATAAAATATTCCAAAAATGACCTTGAAAAAAACATAGGATTAAACAAGATAAGGATAGAAACAGCTAAAAATAACCTATTAAAACTTCAATCAAAACTAAAGGAAGACCAAAAAGAAGAAAAAGAAAAGGAATACTTAGACATAAAAGAAACTTACCAAAGAGAAAAACAAAAATTGGAGAATATTTCACTTCAACTTAAAAACGCAAGAGAAGAAATGAAACTAATACAAGAAGAAGAGAAAAAAATGTTTGAAATAGAAAGCTATAACAACAGAATAGATGAAATAAACAAAGCAATAAACAATTACCAGCAGGAAATAACAGAACTAAAAGAGAATTTATTGGAGATAAAATTCGATGACAAAAGACTAAGTGAAATTGAAAATGAATTCAAGCTTATCTCTGAAGAAATAAACAAAATGAATTACAGGATTACAGAAATAAGAAAGGAAACAGAGCTTAGAAAATCCCAGCTCATTACGGATAAAAATGAAAGGGAAGAGCTTGAAAGAAAGCTAAAAAAGAAGGAAGAACTTTCGAAGCTACTTGATGAAAAGGAGAATTTCTTAAAAACCATGTCAAATTTAAGAGAAGATATCCGCGGAATAAGAGAATATGTTAGGCTACGTTTTATAAATGATTTCAGATCCCTTTTCAAAACACGCTTTGAAGAACTTAGAAATGAAGTTGATTATGACATTGATATAGATAACAACTATAATGTTATTATTACGGCTGGGAATGAAAAAATGGATGCCAGATCTTTATCTGGTGGAGAAAAAACTTCTGTAGCAATAGCATACAGGCTAGCATTGTCATCTCTTGCTTCAATCTTAGGTGGTATTGGAAAAAATGAGATTATAATAATGGATGAACCAACTTCTGGATTGGACAAAGAGGACATAAACGCACTTACAAACGCAATTACCAAGATAACGGACTTAAAGCAGATAATAATAGTAACTCACGAAGACAACATGAAAAATATTGCGGACAACGTAATAAAACTGAAAAAAGAATCAGGCATATCCTCTGTGTATTAAAACAAAGTATCGTTCACAGAATCTATATTTGCTTTAGTAACTCTGGAGTAATCTATATTACTGGTCAGCCTACCTGAATTTCCCAAGAAAACCTTTAAATCTTTCATTACATTAGGATACCGGTATTTTAGCTCATCGTATAAACCAAATGCAATTTTTTTGTACTCGGGGTGTGCTTCATCCGTACTTCTATTCTCGGCTATAAAAATTGCTTCTGCTAAACTCATAGACATTTTCAAGTTTGTTCTAGTTGCAAGAGGCGCTAAAAGTTCAAGCTCGGAATTAAACCCTCTTTCATATAATTTATTAGAATATCTATTTATTTCGCTTAAAACTTCTTTTGAAAGACTTAAAGCTTCATTATTTTTGTATACTATACTGGGTATTATATAATCATTTAAATGTATTACTAAGTTTCTACTGGAAAGCCTATGTCTCCACAGGTCTCTTGCAGTGCCCAATGAACAGGTTATGTCTATTTGAAGAAATGACGACCTTAGAACACTGTCATTAATATCATCAAACTTACCTTTTCTGCTATTGGATAAATTTTTAAGATATTCACTTACTATCTCTTTTGGTTTGCGTTTATCTTTGTAAGGCATCTGCTCATAAATTGAATTTAAAAGCTGCTTCTCGTTTTGAGAGCCTTCCGTTATATTTACGATTACAGACTCCAATGAGGACAGGTGCATATCATCTGAAAGATGGGAATAATCAAAACTAACCCTCTCTTTGTACACTTCTCTGTTAAATTCATCTGGTGTCATATGCGTAGACAAGGAAGGTATATTATCTAAAACTGCGGAATAAAAGAGTTTACCTGCTTGCCGATTATATATATTTTCGCTTGAAAGCAATTTTCTACCTATGTTCTCTGCCGTTCTAGCACTTAAAAGCATGACAAGAGAAGTCTTTGCTCCCAAAGGTAAAAAACTTCTTACAGAATCACGTATAGTTGGCGTTATTATCGTTTTTATCTGTTCATCGCTTGGCTCATAACCATTTGTTTTTATAAAATTTTGCTTGTATAATTCCATTAATTTATCGAATAGAGAGTTGTATAAACCAGATAATTCATTGTAGCCTTTCGATAGTATAGCAGATGCTTCTTTATCAGTATACTCTGAGATATGCGTCTCATCAAACTTAACATAACGTGTAGATCGTTCCTGAGATGAAATGAAGACTTCGTCCTGTATAGTCAATGCAGTTATCTCAGGCACAACCATTGACACCATAAAATTAGATTGCTCGCCTATGTTTCTATGCCCGAGCACAGATTGAATATTATATAGACTTTTTCTTGTGGAATTCTCTAGTGATGAGTCTACTTTGCTAAAAAATCTGTTAACAGCCACTGGATCGGATAAATCAATCTTTTCATCGGATATTTTAGAATATTTGTTTGTGATCGAGGCAGACTTTGAAACTAGCTTTTCAAGCAGGCTTTCTCCCTTGCTTGTGCTCAAGCGACTTGATAAAGAAAGGTCTTCCAATGCTAGCATCTCTGTAGTTGGAAAAACCCTATAAAAAACTGCAGCCATCCCATCTAAATAATAAAAACGCAGGAAACCACTATCATTTCTTTTAACTTCTTGCATAAAAACCAAATAAAGTATGATTTACAGTGCTTAAATACTTTATAAAATAAATGCAGGGGAAGGGATTTGAACCCTTGAACTCACAAAGAGAGCAGATAGCTCAAACGCGCACTTTTCTTGAGTCTGCCGCGTTTGGCCAGGCTTCGCTACCCCTGCAAAATTATCTGAAACTTAATATATTCCAGTATTCAAAATATATAACAGTTAAGTTTAAATAAATTTATTGAAACGCTGGTTATTACATTAGCTTTGGTTTTCAACGCTGGATTTGTTTAAATCATTGAATATTTTTTCAAAAGATTCATGTATACTTTTTAAATCGGATGAAAGATTTGAAAGCAGGCTTTCGTATTTATCACTATCAGTTTTGAACCTATTAAAAGAATCAGATGCCCTGTCAATTACCTTTTTAAGTTCCTCGTACTGCAATTTAGCTGTATAAGAAACACCGACAAAAACATCACCTTCATTTACCATTATAATTTAAACAAAACTAAGAATTTAAATGTTTAAAATTAAGGTGCGGTGACTTTTATTGCTTGCACGGGGCATACATTTTGACATGCCATGCAGAATATGCAGTCTCCTTCTCTTGCTGGGTCTGCCTTTCTATTTGACAGAGGATTGCCGGGTGTATCGTTCCATTCTATCAATGAAACTGGACATGCAGGTATGCAAGAACCATCGGCATTACAGATATCCCAATCTATAGCAACAACTGAACCGTGTATACCCAATTTATTTGGTGGTTCAACTGGGCCATAAACATCATGGCCATTATGTGTTCCTACTTTTTGCCTGTTCTTCTTAAAGTCAGGATCGATTCCCATTTTACTGTAAATACAATAATCATTTATAAACATTACTTAATTTTATCAAGAACTTCCTTCAATACAACTGCCTGATTGTGTATCTCATCCTTTGCCCCAAACAAAAGTATTATTTTACCGTGCTTTCTTTCCAGGGATTTTATGTATTTTAGTATTTCTAATTTATCTGAAGAAGCAAGCTCATTTTCATACTTTTTTCTGAATTCAGCCCATTTACTTTCGTCATGTGAAAACCATTTTCTCAAAGCATTGCTTGGGGCAATGTCTTTCTCCCATAAATCTGCAGCAACCTTTTCCTTTGTAAGTCCTCTTGGCCACACCCTGTCTACAAGTATTTTAAAGCCCTTCTCTTTGTTTCTGTACACTCTCTCTATAACTATCATAAAAATTAAAACCTGCAGAGATATAAATAGACATGATAAAATATTACATTTCAAAAAACGCCGCAATTCTATTCGTAGGGATAAACCCGCATTTTGGCTCTTATAGAAGAGGAGTGCCTTTTTCTAACAACAAAATGTTCTGGTACTTGCTTTCCGAAGCAGGGATAATAAAAGAAACCAGGGAATTCTTAAAGAATGATAAAAAACTTAAAAAACTTTACGCTGTAATTTCAAAGAAATATAGGATAAATTTTATAAATATAATAGATAAACCGACAAAAGATGTATCACAGCTTAAGAAAGGCGAAGAGATAAACGGGGTAAAAAGACTAGCTAAAATAATAGAAAATAAAAAACCGAAAGTTGTATGCTTTATTGGAAAAGTTACATTTAGCAAGTTCAAGGGAAACAATAAATTCAGATTTGGATTACAAAATAAAATATTCGATTCAATGGTATATGTTATGCATTTTCCAATAAGGGGCTACGCCAGCATAAGGGTAAAGGAGCTTAAGACGATTAAAAAATTAGCTGGACTTTGATTTTAGCAAATCATTCTTGTACCTAGACCAGAAAAAGACGATTAGATAAACTGAAGAAAAAACTGCTATAAGATCTGTAAATATTGATAAAAGGACAGATCCATTATAAAATAAAATGGATATTATAGAAAGGGCAATGATTACTGTTAGAAGTATAAAAAGCAAGGATATTACAGTAAATAAAACATGTAAGTCTTTTAAGACAACATAATTACTTTTTTTGTCCTGCAAGTATTCTTTAAAGCTCTTCTTTGTCGTCTTTCCGTTTTTGTATTCGTATATTTTCATATAATTGCAGAGGGAGGGATTTGAACCCTCGAGGGCGCTAAGCCACAGGATATCTTATTCTTTGCAAATACAAAGACAGATAAGGACCTTAAGTCCTGCACGTTGGGCCAAACTTCGCTACCTCTGCTTTCAATAGATAAGTGCGACTGATTATTTATAACTAAGCACTCTTTTCACGCAGAAGCCTTCTCTTTCGTTTTCTGTCCAACATCTTCTTCTTTCGGGTTTTCCACCTGTCTTTATGGTACTTTTTCCAATTTTTTGAGCTTCTTTTCATATACTAATTACATTTTCACCCCATTTATATCTTGGCGCCAGTAACACTGGAACTTTGATGGTAGTTTCCGGAATACGGCTTTTGCACTTCGCTTAAAGTAGTGCTTAATATCAAATGTAAAAACCGGGTTCCTTTTGATATTCTTACTGGGACATTGCCGCCTATCATCATTATTGTAAGATTACCTTCATAACCGGCATCTACTATTGTTGGAGGAATTGCAAGCCCCAATCTAGCAAATGTAGAGCGTATATTGCACATGCCAACTAGATTATTTGGCATCTTTATCTTTTCATCTATCTTTATCAAAACTCTTTCCTGCGGAAATATAACAAAGTCTTTCTCTATTTTTTCTTTTGTATAGACCTTTTCAAGCGCCGACTTGTCGTTTATATCGACGGGCTCTTTATTATAGATAAACCGCAGTAATTCATCGCCTACCCTAAGATCTATTCCATTCTCCCTTATTGTGTCATTTGAAAGAGGTTCTATAGAAAACAATTTCTTGTCCAAGTACTCTCTTATGTCCTTATCACTTAATATCATGTAATGATTAAATTATTACAGTATAAAAATTTATTGTTTTGTGAAAACAAGATATTTATCTTGAAAACTTGATAAATTGATATGATATTTCAAGAGATAAACATAGAATGGCTGCACCATGCATGTTTTAGAGTAAAAGGAAAAAATAAGACTGTGTATACTGATCCTTATAAAGTCAAAAACAATTATAATGACGCTGATTTGGTTCTTGTAACGCATGACCATTATGATCACCTAGACAAAGAAAGCATGAAGAAACTAATAAATGACAAAACAACAATAGTTGCACCTAAGGACTGCCAAGGTTTACTTAAAGAATTTAAAAATGACAAAGTATTTGTTTCGCCAAATGAAGTAAAAATAGTAAAAGATATAACAATAAAAACTGTGCCTTCATACAATATAAATAAGTTTAATGATAAAGGAATGGCTTTTCACCCGAAAGAGAAAGGAAATGTTGGTTATATATTTATTGTAGACAACGTAAGGATTTACATTGCCGGTGACACGGATAAAATACCTGAAATGGAGAGCTTTAAAACGGACATTGCGCTTTTGCCCGTAAGCGGGATATATGTTATGACACCAAAGGAAGCTGCGGAAGCGGCTTTGGAGATAAATCCAAAAATAGCCATTCCCATGCATTATGGCTCAGGCATTGGAACTGAAAAAGAGGCACAGGAATTTAAGAAATTACTGTCAAACAAAGTAAACGTAGACATATTAACGTCTATCGATAAGTAAATTAAAAAGATTTAAATATAACATATTTTATAAGATAACAATATGTCTAAAAGCACAGCACCTACTCTTAAGAAAAAAGGAGGAGGATTCAAGGGAAAGAGAAGAGACAAGAGAAGGAGCGAGTCAAAGAACCTTTCAGTTCCTTTACAGGTAGGTGAAAGAAAGATAAAAACCTCCAGAACAGTTGGCGGGAATACAAAGATAATACCATTAAAAACAGATGAGGGGAACCTTTTTGATCCAAAGAGCAAAAAAGCATCAAAGGTCAAGATAGTAAGGGTTTTGGAAAACAAGGCAAATAGGTCATATGCGAGGCGTAATATAATCACAAAAGGAGCAGTAATAGAGACTGATCAGGGAAAAGCAGTTGTAATAAACAGGCCTGGTCAGGATGGGCAAGTAACCTTAAAAAAGCTTGATTGATCGTAAGGATCATTAATGGAAATTAACCTAAACAAATTCAGTGATATTATAGATAAACACCATAAAAAAATAGTGATTATATGGATAGCTGTTTTTCTTATCTCTATACCAATTGCAGTGCACCTTTTTAGTATAGTATCTTACAACGTAACAGGAAACTCATCTAATAGCAATGCAAGCAGTGGAAATAACCTCCAATTGATTGTAAGCGTAAGCAATAACTCCTATTCAAACAGTACAAAAGAATTCTTTGAAAATATTTCAGACAACTTCGCATACAGGAACATTACCTCTTTGTATTCAATAGAGTATAATCTTTTGAATTCGACCTACTACAGTATACAGAAAAACGCGGAATTTGCATTGGATTCTGCATATATGAAATACAACCTTACACCTAAAACAGTGCCTAAAAGCCTTAACAATACCATAATAGCAAACGTTGCGGAGACAATAAAAAATAAGCTTAACAGTTCAGAGATAACAGAACACAATTCGTCATATAATTTTATAGTAGGAATCATAAAAGGATATTACAACTCTTCTCCATTGTATATAATAAATAATTACAACTTCACAGATTACCCAGTAATTCCAAATACAAATGAAACTGTAACACTTATAAATTACAACCACACTACGATGCTAACCACTGTAAACAATTCGAACTATTCTTTTGTAAGTTCATACATTGGTAAAATCTCAAAAAATTATGGGGTTACCGCCTATGTAACTGGTTCTAAGGGATTAAGCAGCAATATAGAGAGTGAAACTAACTTTGGTACCTTTCTCGCTATTGCTATAGGGATTCTGATGGTTATAATAGTGACTGGACTAATATTTCGTTCACCGATAGCGGCATTCGTGCCTCTTATGGTTTATGGAGTTGATCTTACAATCGCATTTTCAGTCTTTTATGTGATATATCACGTAATTCTAAACAGTACTGTATCTTTTTTTGATCCGGCCCTTGCAGCGATACTTATGCTTGGCATATCAACTGATTACTTGGTGTACATGCTATACAGATTTAAACAGGAGTTAAGAAAAGACCACAGGAAAAGCGTTAAAATCAGCATTAGCGGAGCAGGTGCGGCGATACTCGTAAGCGGTACTACTGTAGTATTAGCATACAGCATACTATCTGGATTTAACCTAGCATTTCTTGGATCAACGGGAATTCTAGATTCTGTGGGGGTGTTCATTGTTCTTTTATCCGCACTTACATTCATGCCATCGATTCTTATTTCTTTGGGAAAGAAGGTTTTCTATCCAAATTTCAAACCAGGTTTTTCCTTCGAGAATTCATTTACTAGGTTAGCGCACTTTAACTATAAAAACAGATACTTTATAATATCAATTTTTATTGTAATAATTGCAATCGCTGCATATTTCTTTGTAATATACCAGCCTGGCTTGAATTTTTTAGGGTTGCTACCGAATTCAGGCTCAAAAACAGCTTTTTACGTGGCTACAAACAACTTTAAATTTGACCCTATAGACCCGCTTATAATAACTATAAACAACACGCAAAACATAAATGGAACGAGTATTTACAATTCAATAAAAACAATGAGCGGAGTAAGCTATACCCAATTAACAAAAGGGAACAATTCCATGCACATATTAACATACTTAAAACCACTAGGGTTCAGCACTCCGGCATTAAACGATTATAATAAGATAAACAATTACTTAGAAGCAAGCCATGCAAACTACAGCATTAACGGTCTGCAAGTTTTCTTAGGCAGCGCAGTTAAAACTATGAATGGCGATGTTCCATTACTGATATTTTCGTTGGGAGCAATGGTTTTCATAGTGTTGTTTGTAATACTTTTCTCGATATATACCCCCTTGCGTTTAGTCCTTCTCATAATAGCAAACGTTATAGCTGCTAATGGAGTTACTCTGTTGATATTTCATTATATATTGTCTTTGCCGTTTGTATCAATTGCGCAGATATTCCTTATAACCAGCATAATGGGAGTAGGCGTAGACTATGATATATTTTTAGTGATGAGGATAAGAGAGTATGTAAAGGAAGGCAAAAACAACTTTGAAGCGATAAAGATGGGGCTTGTAAAAAGCGGCCCGATAGTGGCCAGCATAGGCATAATCTTTTCAATAGTTTTTCTATCCCTCTTAGCAAGCGGCGTTCCAATAATAGAAGAGGTAGGATTCATAGTCGCAGTGGGAATTTTAATCGATTCTGTTCTATCTGTACTGTTCATAGTTCCATCTATAATGTTTTTGCTGCAAAAGTACAACTGGTGGCCCGGGCTTAAGAAATATGAACATAATAAATAAAGTAATTGAAAAGATCAAAGGCGAAAGAATAATAAAAACAGAAAAAGATGATAACAAGGTTTTGACATTGACAGAAGGCCCTGAGGGCATAAGCGTGAAATTCAACGGGATAACCTATTCAAGAAGGGCTGAGAAAGGGATATTTACAGGTTCCTACTGGGACTACTTCACACCCTTGCCTTTACTCTATGATAAACCAAATATACTTATGATAGGTTTGGGCGGCGGAACAATTGTTTACCAGATAAATAAGCTATACGGCAGAAAAATAAGCATGGATGTGGTTGAAATAGATGAAAAAATGGTTAAGCTAGCAAAGGAATTTATACCTGAAGACATAAAGAAAATAAACTTATTTGTAGATGATGGGGTAGAGTTCCTAAAAAGAAGCAAGAAAAAATACGAATTGGTGTTTTTAGATGCTTATGACGGAGATAAAATACCGGATGGCTTTCTTGACGAAAAAACAATTTCATACATAAATGATGTTCTTACAGCAGATGGAGTGCTGGCAGTAAACTATGCAATGAGCTTCAAGGCTATAGTTTTCTTCCAAAACTATGTCGGAAAGCTCAAAAAACACTTTAAAGTATATCTTGTTAACAATCCCCTAGGTTCAGGAAACACGATAATTTTATGCAGCAAAAAAATGGACAAAACAGAGTTACTGGAAAAGATAAACAGGATGAAAAAGGAAAATGACAATATGCACGTAATAAAAGGATACAACAACATGAGCAATGGCTAATATTTATCCAATAAAATTCATTAAGATGAATGGAAGTACAAGAGATAAGAAATTCATTAAAAGAAGTTGATAAGAATGCTTGGGAATCCAAAAAAGTGGGTAATGTTCCCATAAAACTATACGCAAATGAAAACCTCCTGAAAAAGATGGAAGATGAGGTTTTTAAACAGGCAGGAAATGCGGCTTCTTTGCCCGGAATACTAAAATATTCCTACTTATTCAGTGATGCTCATATAGGATATGGCGTGCCAGTTGGCTGGGCGGGGGCATTTGATCTAAACGAGGGGATAATCTCCCCAGGGGCCATAGGCTTCGACATAAATTGTGGCATGCGCCTGATAAAAACAAACCTAACTTTAAAGGAAGTTAAACCCAAGATAAAGGAATTAGTAGATACGTTATTTAAAATGGTGCCTGCTGGGGTAGGCTCAAATTCACCGCAGATGCTTACAGACTTAAAGGCATTGACCAAATCTGATTTAAAGGAGATAGCTGAAGAAGGCATAGACTGGGCCATGAGAAAAGGGTATGCTACAAAAAAAGACAAGGAAAGAATTGAGGAACGGGGTAAAGTAGAATCTGCAGATTTCTCGAAGGTAAGCGAAGAAGCATTTAAAAGGGGAAAACAACAGCTGGGAACACTTGGATCTGGAAACCACTATCTTGAAATCCAAGTAGTAAACAAAGACTTTAACAAAGAGATAGCTAATTCGCTGGATTTAGATGTAATGAAAGAACAAGTAGTTGTCATGTTCCATACTGGTTCAAGGGGTTTCGGCCACCAGATAGCTAGTGATTACATCAAAAAGTTTCTAGAGTACTCATCTAAAAACGGAATAAATCTAAATGACAGGCAGTTGGCTTATGCTCCCTTTAATTCTGAAGAGGGGCAGGATTACTTCAAAGCAATGTCCTGCGGAATAAACTTTGCTTTTGTTAACAGACAGATAATAAATTACCAGATAAGAGAAGCATTCAAGAGCATATTTAAACGAAGCGAAAGAGACCTTGGTTTAGAGGTTGTTTATGATGTTTCACACAATACTGCAAAGATAGAAGAATATACAGTTGAAAACAAAAAAATGAATGTGATAGTACACAGAAAAGGGGCAACAAGAAGCTTTGGCCCGGGAAACAAGGAACTGAAAGGGGTACTAAAGAGGATAGGCCAGCCGGTAATAGTAGGTGGAAGCATGGAAACTGGCTCTTACCTCTGCATTGGAACAAAAAAGGCAGAAGAAGAAAGCTTTGGTACTACCCTACATGGAAGTGGAAGGACAATGAGCAGAGTGGCAGCAAGAAGCGCTATAAACTCCAAGAAACTACTGGAAAGCATGAAGGCAAAGGAGATATATGTAAAAGCAAATAGCATTGCTGGCTTAACCGAGGAAGGAGGATCGGCTTACAAAGACATAAACGAAGTTGTGGATTCAATGGATAAAGCTGGGATAAGCCTGAAAGTTCTCAGCTTAAGGCCAATAGGAAACATCAAAGGATAATGGAAAGGTACAGACTGCTTAAAAATGAAGCAACAGCAGACATAGCATTTATAGCATACGGTAAAACGCTCAATGAACTCTTTAGGAACATAGCAATAGCTGTGTCAAATGTAATGGTTTTGAATGTTAAAAGAGAGGGGAGCAAAAAAATACACTTTAATCTTCATTCAGAAAATCTTGATTACCTTGTAGTGGACTTCATAAACAAGATAATATTCTATAAAGATTACAAAAATATACTTATTACCGATGCTGAAGTGGAAATAGACAAAAAACTAAACCTAAAGTGCAATGCCACTGCAGAAGAGTTGGAAGGACTGAAAAACAATTTCTTAGCAGATGTAAAAGCAGCAACTTTGCATGATCTTGTCGTAAAAAAGGAAAAAGGATTAATTAGATGCAAGATAGTCTTAGATGTATGAAAAAAATACTATCTATTCACTATGATGAAATAGCATTGAAAGGAAAACAAAGAGGATATTTTCAAGCCCTTCTCATAAAAAATATAAAGGAAAAGATAAACAAACCCGTCAAAGCAGTTGAAAGCAGGCTTGTTTTGGAGGATTACAGCTTAGAAGACATAAAAAAGTTGAAATTAACGCCGGGTGTAGCATGGATCAGTGAAGCTTACAGAATTGACAGGGATGAAAAAGAATTGCTCGAATTAATAGATAAAATAATAGGAGAAAACAAGAATCTAAACATTGACGTTAAAAGAGTTGACAAAAGATATGAGAAAACATCTTTAAAATTAAAGGAAGAACTTGCAAAAAATTTAAAGTTAAGGTTTGACAAGAACGGCAAAAAAATAAGAATAGAGATAATGAGTGATTCGTTCATAGTAAATTACGGCATAGAACGTGGCATGGGGGGCTTGCCAATAGGCAGTTCAGGAAAGCTGCTATCGTTGTTCTCTGGAGGGATAGATTCGGCTATAGCGCCATTGGAAATGATGAAAAGGGGCGCAAAGGTTGACTTATTGCATGTTTATGCGTTGAACTCTCCGGATTTTGCTCTCCAAAGCAAAATAAAAACTGTGGCGGAGAAATTGGGCGAGATAGAATCAGGTTTGACACTTTACCTTGTGCCATTTCATTATTTTAGCGTTGCTGCATTAAAAATAGATAAACGGTATGAACTTGTACTTTTCAAACGATTCTTGTTGAGATTAGCGGACGAAATAAGCAGGGAAAAAGGATATATGGCCATAATAACAGGGGATGCATTGTCTCAAGTTGCATCTCAAACCATAGAGAATATAAATGCCATAAGCTTTGGTATTCAATTGCCGGTTTTCAGGCCGTTTATAGGTTATAACAAAGGGGAGATAATAGAGAAATCCATAAGATATGGATTCTATGACATTTCTATAGAGGAATACAAGGACTGCTGCTCGATAGTATCAAACAATCCTGCCACAAAATCAAATCCAGAGATAATTAAAAAATTGGAAAGCGATATAGGGATGGATAGGATAATAAAAGACAGCTTAAAGGAGCTAAAAACGGTCAAATTTTAGATCTTATTGTATTCAATCTTGAATAGTCATATATAAACAGCTGGGCGTATCCCCCGTATCTTCCAAAATAATCAACCATCGCCCTTCTTTTATCTTTATAGCTCTTTGCTTTTCCAAGTATATTGCTGTAATAAAGCGACAATGTACGCAAAATCCATACGTCCATTGGGAAGGCGGAAAGATTGTGCATACCATAAAGGAGTATGCAGTCCAGTACCTTCTCCCCTATACCGTTTATATTGATTAAATTTTTCCTGATTTCCTCTTCTGTGAAACTTTCGTCTATCTCATTCTTATAGAAATACTCTGCCGCTGAAAATACGAATTTAGTTCTGAATCCAAGGTTAAACTGTTTTAGGTCATCGTATCCTTTTTCGTATATCTTTTCAAAGGATGGAAAACTTTTTAATATTTTGCCGTTTATTTCCCCTTCTGCCCCATAATAATTAGACATTGCCTTTATCCTTCTTAAAATTAGATTGATATTCGATTGTATTGAAAGAATAAAACCCAAAGTTGCTGGCCATATACCACTCTTTACCACACGCAAAGAACCAGAGTACCTTATAGCTTTGTCTATGAAGTCATCTTTATCCACTTCTGCCTTTATCTCATTTATGGGGTCATTAAGTCCTAAAAGCTCCTTTACATTACTTTCATCTAAACCGGAGTATACTAATTCATTGCCATCCTGCCTTATCTCTAGAGGTTTATCAACAAATGAGTACCATCTGTTATCTTCCTTAAAAAAAGTAAACAACTGCCCGGAATTAAGAGTTCTATCCAGTGAAAAATCATTTACTTTTATTGCCATAACAGCTATAATTTAAAATAAACATACTTATATTTAACAATGAATTTATAGTTAAATTAATGCTGGGTTGGCTGAGCGGTTAAAGCGCTGGCCTTGAGAGCCAGTTGGGATTTTCCCTGCGTAGGTTCGAATCCTGCACCCAGCGATTATTTAACATTCTGCCCCATTCCCAGTCGGGGCATTATTGATGGGGCAGATATTATAATAGCCTTTACCTGCAGTAATATTTTTATAACTATTATTTATAAGGTATATAACTTCCATTTGGTAGGGATAAGCATAAGGAGTAGTAGAAAACAGATATTTACCGTTAGGACTAAATGCAAATTGCTTAGTATAGGGGATTGGGATAGTAGCTACAACGGAGTTTGTTGACAACGAAACAACCGATACTCCTTTAGTATTGCCATTTGTTACATATAGGTATTTGCCATTGCGAGTTATGGCAAGACCTCTGGGCGATGAACTGTAAGGAGTGGCTATATTTCCGATTAATTTATTATTTAAACTGTTTATTATGCTTACACTCCCATTTCCAGAATTTGAGACATAAACTAAGCCATTGGGAGCAATTGCTATTCCTGTTGGATAATAAAATCCACTTATATTTTTTATTATGGTATTTGTACTTGTTGATATAACTGATGTTTTATTGCTTCCTTGATCAGCTACATAAACATAATTACCATTGGGTGTAACAGCAATGCCTATTGGATTATCTCCAACCGTAATTGTTTTAATGATTTGATTAGTGGATGTAGATATTACTTCAACTGTATTTGTATTTCTACAGCTAGATACATATGCATACTCTCCATTAGGAGTAATTGTTATAGCGCAGGGTTCTGGCATACTTATATTTTTAACTATTTGATTAGTTGATGTAGATATAACTGCAGTCTTATTAATTCCATTATCTTCTACAACATAAGCGTACTCTCCATTCGGCATCAAAGAAACTCCGCTGCTTCCATAATCACTGCTAGTTAATGTTATGTTCCTACCTAATGAGAAATTATAAGGATAAAAAACAGTGGCATTTTCCGCTCCTTGATCTGCAATATAGAATGGCGTTGAGTTTGATATAAAGTCTACTTCTAAATTATAGTCTACTGGTAGATTTGAACCAGATGAATAAATTGGGTAATATGTTACACCGCCGTATACAACTGGATACAATTTAAACACATTGCTTTGCATCGATTCAAATGAAATATTAGAGGAAGCAACACTGGTTTTATTTACCCCTCCATAATTTACAGTAAAAGCTGAACCAGAAGGTAATCCAAACGCAGAAAATGTTGTTGGTATCGGACTCGATGCCGTCCCCGCTATTGTACCAGTAGCATTTGTAATGACATTGCCAGCAGTAGTTGAATAACTGTATTCAAGGTTTGTTGATAAGGAGTATTTAGTACCTACTGAAGTACAAGAAATGGAAGGAATTAGTATAGTTGCTGATTTGCCCGAGGTTAGACTTATTGTATACGGAAGTAAATACTCTACTGAACTAGTATTAGTTCCTGTTGCTGAAGTTATAAATAACTTATTTATATTTAGAGAGGATGCCCCATTTGGTATAGGTCCGGCTATTATTGAGAAATCTATTCCCAGAGGAGTGCATAAAGAAGAAGAAATTTTGAAAGGTGAAAAGCCAGTGCTTGTAAAAGTAACACTTGAACTTGGATTAAAAATGCCCATTGAATATAGGATTACTGCAACTATAACTATTATCAGAATAGCCCAGCCATAAGTCATCATGTATTCTAGAGCTGACTGGGAACGCCTGCCTTTTGCTAAAATAAGCAAGCTTTTATTTAATTGCGGATCTATATTAGAATCTATTCTTTTCTCTTCTTTTTTCTCATTGTATAATGGCCTGAATAACATAGTATTATATAAAAAAACAATAAATATAAATATCATGGTTCTTTATCCTGTAGTTATTTATTTGTATAAAACTGAAAAAATTACTAAAATGAATTAAAATTATTGGATGAATTTAATTGTTATAAAACATAGAAGAACGATCAACTTTATTATTATGGAATTTTACCCCATCCTTTACCAATTTTTTCTTTTTAATCTTTAATGTGTTTGAATCATTTCTTTTTCCTATCGTATAACCTCCCAAACTTCCATCAGACCTTACAACTTTATAGCATGGAAATTTCTCAGGATGTTCATTTCTGCTTAATATTTTACCAACTTCTCTTGGAGATATGTTAAGTTTTCTAGCTAAACTACCGTAAGTAGTAACTTTTCCCCTTGGTATCTTTGTCAATAAAAGGTAAACCTTATCTTCCTTCGTTTTCATCTTCGTAACCTATTTCATCAATTATATCATTTACTTCTTTTATTTTTTGGTATTTCAACGACAAAAACCAGTTATTTATGTTAGTTATATCCCTAATTAAAAAATTAACTGTTGAAGAAGAAAATTTTAATGCCTGTGAAAAGTCTATAATGAATGGTTCCCCATTGTAGTTTAATATATTGTATGGGCTTAAGTCTCCGTGTATCATCCCATTTTTTGCCATAATAATTATAAAACTTATTATCAAGTTATACCATTTTTCTACATCAAAATCCTTATCCTTTATAGCAGGTTTAGAAGGATTGTCTTCTGTGCCTACAAACTGCATAACTATTATGTTTTCATAGCAGCGGATAGGTTCTGGAGTGTTTATCCCAAGGTTATGGGCCTTTGAAAGAAAATTGTATTCGAATTTTGTCCAGTCGTTTATCTGTTTTATGAAACCGCCACTTTTCCTACCTCTCAAACGTATGTAAGAAGGGATACTTTTGAATGAGTTTATATTGTGTCTGTGTATCTTTACTGCAACTAACTTATCGTGGAAGTCTCTGCTGTAAAAAACGTATGATTCTTTGCCGGTTCCTATTGGTCCGAGAAGATTGCCTATGTAGCCATCTCCTTGTAATTTATTTACATTCCTTAGTGTTTCCTCATCAAAGACATGCGAGAAAACCTTACTTTTTGTCATGCTTTATTTTTAGGGATTTCTTTATGGTATTAAGTAGCTTTTTCTTCTGAGCGTTGTCAACCATCGCATGTTCTATTACGTCTATTATTGAATCTGCAGGCGTTATTTTTACAACCTTAGGATCAGACAAAACTAAATCATCTACATTAGAAGCGGGGATTATAACCTCTTTGATTCCTGCGTTTATGGCGGCTTCTACCTTTGCTGACACTCCCCCAACAGGAAGAACCTCGCCCCATATTGACAATGAACCGGTCATTGCCACGGACTGCTTTATAGGTATGTTAGTAAGCGCAGACAATATGCTAACTGCAACGCTTACGCTTGCACTGTCCCCTTCAACGCCGGAATAAGCCTGCAAAAACTGTATATGGATATCATAGTCAGTTAAAGGCTTGTTTGCATAAAGCTTAACGATCGCAGATACGTTCTTTACTGCCTCCTGAGCTATCTCTCCAAGTTTACCAGTTGCTATTATTTCTCCGGATCCTTTTCTCATGCTTTTGGTAACTATTGCTTCAATTGGCAGCATTAAACCTGAATCAGAATTCTCTATTACCGCTAATCCATTTACCCTGCCTACTCTAGATCCACTTACTTGTATAACATCATAGTCTTTCTTCTCTTTTATGTATCTTGCAGCAATCTGCTGCTCGAATGAGCCTGCGTAGTTCTTTGCTTTTAATACGTCATCTCTGTTTACAATTGAATGCTTGTTTTCTACGGCAATATCGCCTGCTACTCTTATTACTCCGCCCAATTCCCTTAATTTCAAAGTCAAAGACTCTTTCCTGTTTGATTTTCTTCTGGCTTCATTTAGTATTTCGACAACTGCATCCCTTGAAAATGGTGGTATCTTAGTATCCTTGCTAATTTCCTGTGCAACGAATCTTGCTATTTTATCCCTATTTTCTATAGTATCTGGCATTGTCTCATTCATATAAATCTCATAACCGTAACCCCTTATTCTAGAACGTAAGGCCGGGCTCATCTCACTTAGTGTATTTGGATTGCCCGCTCCAACGAGTATAAAATCACATGGAACTGGGTTAGTTTTTACCATCGCCCCGGCACTCCTTTCACTTCTTCCGGTAATGCTTAATTTCTTTTCCTGCATTGCAGTAAGCAGTTGTATCTGTGTTTCCGGCGAAAGGTTTGCTATTTCATCTATGAAAAGAACTCCGCCGTTGGCTTTGTGTATATCTCCAAGAACTACTCTTTCATGTGCAGGCGTACCTAAACCTCCAGATTGGAAAGGATCATGCTGAACGTCTCCAAGCAATGCTCCTTCCTTTGCACCGGTTGCGTCTATAAACGGTGCATACTTTGCACTGGAATTGTCAAGCAGAAGTTTAGGGGCAGGCACATTGGCCTTTAGAGATGTTCTACCAAGCCTATACATCAAAAGAACAAATAGAAAACCTATAAGCATCGTTATTATGAACAATGTACCAGAGATTTGATTTGCCGCTGCAAGTATTGGATTCCTTTGATCGGAGACTAGAATGCTAACTACATATGTGGCTATAAAAAAAGCAACTATGAAACCCAGAAAGACTATCATGTTGTTTCCACCACCCAATGCAGACATGTTTCTGGCTTTTGCTTGGTTGACTATTCTTTTGCCCTCGCCTGCAGGAACTGTCTTTATAGTAGGCTCATTTTCATCCTTTGGATTTGGAAATGCAAGTATGTCTACTAGTTTTTCAGCAGGCAATAACTGTGACAAAGCCTGCCCCAACATACTTTTACCAGTACCGGGCGCTCCAACTAGGAGAACATTTCTTCTTTGTATCGCTGCTTTCTTTATTATCTCGACAGCAGCTTCCTGTCCTATAACTTGGTCTACTATCTTTGGAGGTATCTTTATATCATCTGTAGTCTTAAAAGAGATGCTGAAGTTATTATCCATAAACAATATTACTTTTTACTAAAACTTAAAGTTAAGCTTTTCTTAATTTAAAAGCTTATTCTGCCTCTGAAGTTTCAGGCTCAGACTGGGAAGTCACTATGTTTGATATTATGAATATATCTCCTATTGCTCTTACTAGACTGTGCTGTATTATTGCGCCCTTTGCCCCCTTTATCATTTTCGACAAGTTTGAGGATGAACTGGCTCTTATCCTCCAGCTCACTATCCTGTTGTCCTGAAGAATTGCTTCCTCTATCTCACCAAAGTAAGTTCCGTTGTCGGTGTATACCTTTAAACCGTAAGTCGAACCGATGCTTTTTAATTTTAAAGCCATAATTTAAGTTAGTGTTTTTTAGCTTAAATAGTTTTAACGATGAAAAGCTTTTTAAACGAATATCTTAAAGTCCGTTGCAAATAATTTGTCTTTTAAAAGTATTATAGGATTTAAGTCTATATCTTTTATACTGCTGTTTGCAGCCATAAACTTGTCCAATTTGAACAGGTAACTTATTAGTTCATTGAAAACGCTTTCATTTGCAAATTCACTTATTACCCTACCTATCTTTGAGGCTTTTAATTCGTCTATGTCCTGATCTGAAATCGGTGACAAAAGGAAGGTTGTTTCATTAAGTTCATTAGCGAATATTCCTCCCAAACCTATCGCAATCATCGGGCCGAACTGTGGGTCTCTGTGTGCGCCCACCAATATCTCCATTTTGTCCTCTCCGAACTTGCTTACATCCTCATAAATGCCGAATGCTGCCTTGTTTATCTTCTGCTCTTTAGTTATCTTTGAAAGTTTCATGAATGAATCCTCAAGTTCTTTCTTGTCTTTTATCCCTACTATAACAGCGCCCACTTTGTTTTTATGCGCAAGAAAATTGGATTCTATCTTTAAAACGCAGGGATAACCTATTTTTTCCACGTTTTTCTCAAGATCTTTGTAAGAAGTAAACTTTACTCCTTCTGCGCTTTTTATCCCAATTGAATCAAAGATCTTCTTTGCATCAATTCCAAAGATATCAGTCTTTATTTTAAGGTCTCTGTATTTGGCCTTTTCCTTGCTTATCATCTTAAAGGTCTGTGCCCTGTGTGAATAATATGTAAACAGCCCTTTTATCATGAAAACTGCTTCATTCGGATATTCATATATCGGCATATTTCTCTCAAGAAGGAACCTTCTTGCTTTTTCCACTCTTGCTCCTCCAAGAAAAACAGAAAGAAATGGCACGGAAGGGTGCCTTAGATGTGTTTCGTAGATCTGTTTTGCAGTTTCCAATGGCTGAGACATTTCCTGCGGAGAGAACAGTATTATTATTGGCTTGTTCATCTGTACTAGAATCTCCAAAGTATCCCTGTAACGTTCAGGGGTTGCATCTCCGACCATGTCAACAGGATTATGTATATTTGCTTCTTTTGGAAGAGCTTTGGATAGCTCATTCAAAAGCTTGTCATTGAACTTTGCAAGCTTTAAGCCACTGCTAGAGATATGATCGGTTGTGACTACTCCTGCCCCGCCTGCATTCGTTGCTATTATAACTTCGTCTGAATTTACCTTTATGTTTGGAGCGTCTCTCATGAAATTGAACAGATCATCAATGTTTTCTACAGAAATTGCTCCTATCCTATTGAAAGCAAGCTCATATGCTTTATAGTCTCCGGCCATAGAACCTGTATGTGAGGAAACTGCTGTAGACGTAGACTTAAACTTTCCTCCTTTTAGTATCAATAAAGGTTTTTCTTGCGAGAATGACTGGCCGGCCTTTAGGAACTCTTTTCCATTGTTTAATCCTTCAAGGTAAAGAGCAAGAACCTTTGTTTTTTCATCAGTTTTGAAACTGTCAATTATATCTGCTTCGCTTATGTCGGTGGCGTTGCCTATGCTTATTATCTTACTGAAACCAATGTTGTTTGTAGATGCGTCATCTACTACTGCACTTAATAATGCCCCGCTTTGCGATATGAACCCAGCATGGCCCTTTATTACCTTTGAGTTTGGATCCAGAAATGTAGCGTTGAAATTGGGATCTGTGTTTATTATTCCTAAACAGTTTGGGCCTATTATCCTTATCTTTGCCTTTGACAGAAATTTCTTTATGTCCTCTTCTCTTTTTGTGCCTTCTCCCCCTATTTCATTAAAACCTGCACTGAGTATTACTGCCAAGGGTATCTTTGCTTTTTCGCACTCTTTCAATATCCCTAAAACCATCTCTGCAGGGATTGCAATAACCGCTATGTCTATTTTTTCCTTTACGTTCACTACTGATTTGTAAGCCTTCAATCCCTGTAGTTCATCAACGAACGGATTTATTGGGAAAATTTTACCACGAAATGTTATTATTAAGTTTTTCAGAACGGCACTACCAACTTTATTTGGGTCCCTTGATGCACCGATTACTGCTATGCTCTCGGGCTCAAAAAACCTTTTAATATCCATATTATAATATGTAGGTCATAAAATTTAAACGCTTATAAATGCAGGATTTTGCTAATTAATAACTATTATCAGATAGTTATTTCTTCCCAATATACTTCCTTGTCTTCAACTGCCTTTTTAACGGCTTCTTCATTTCCATTTAATTTTGCGTTGCCTGTCTTTATCTCTATGAATTTTATCTTTACTTTTCCCGTTTCGCTTAAGTTCGAAAGCCCTTCAAACTTTATGTAATCTATTGGGTTGCCCAGAAATCTTAGATCTGATAGATTACCTTCTTTTTCATATAAAACCGGATAAAGCTGTTCGCTTATCTTTCCTTTCAATATTGGCCTTTGTATATTAACCGTCTTTTCGAGCGCTTTCTGCATCTCATACTTCTCCCACTGTTCTATTTTCTTCTTCAGAAGGTACTTGAGTACAAAGAAAGAAACAATGGAAATTATTATTAAGCCTGTTACAAGTCCCCAAAAAAATGCATATTCCATGCAAATTAATGAAATTCAAAGAATAAAAATGTGGAATTAAATTGCTTTAATTGACTATTCTTTGTATATCTTTAGTAAACCTAAATCCCAATATATAAAGTATTTATCTTTTATTCCTATAGTTATTGTATGGGTTTAACGCATAAATCACAATCCGCATTGGAGTATATGATGACCTATGGCTGGGCTATTCTGATAATAGTTATAGTTGCAGTAATCCTGTACAGCATGGGCATTTTTAATCCTTCTTCAAGCGTTACATTCACAAGCAGCGGTTTTGCGCCATTTATTATTTCATCCGCAGTTTGTAATAATTTTGGTCTAATTGCCTCAGTAGAATCTGGCGCTTTTCCAAATAACGCATTGTATGTCAATCTAGATGGATTTTATATAGTTTCCGCCTCGGGTGTTAACGCACAGTACAATAAATTGTATAATGTAACTCCTGCTGTTCACAGTATAAAATTAAAACCGGATAGCTCTGTAAAAATAATAATACCTGGCATCAGCTGTAACACAAGTAAAACTTTTTCCATCTCAGCAAAATTACAGTATTACTATTCAAGTCCAGCAGGTACCGCTTATTCTAATGCTACTGGCACCATAACAGGGCAAGTTTCTAGTGCGAATTTCATAAACTTTGTTAGGGAGCCTCCAAACAGCTTATATGGGGATTACCACGGCGGTTTTATTCTTTTAGACAATAACTCTCATTTATTTAATAAAAAGAAAGGTTTTACAATTGCTATCTGGTTTAAAGAAAAAACACTGGATCTTTCAAATCAAGGCTGTAATGATTTTGGATTGGTAGCCAAGAATGGTGCAGGCTATGATAATGAAAGCTACTTAGTTGATTTAGG
>JAKAAG010000031.1 GCA_021797085.1 Nanobdellota archaeon | reverse complement strand
TTATCTAGTATCTTATAATTACTAGTTGGCTTATTTTCTTTTGAAGGGTTTCTTATTAAGTATGCACCATTTCTAAAGTAAGCGTTTATCTTTCCTTTCTTCAAACCAACTAAATAATCCAAATTCACAACACCAAGAAATTCCTTGTTGCCTCTTTTTACAGGCCCAGTCTCCTTGTCTAGGTTATTGAATTCTTCATTGTTTATACCTATAGATAGGGGATTAATATAAGCCACACCAGGTATCATGCTTTTATACACTTTTTCGAAGGTGTCTTTATCTTCTTCCTTCCTAACTTTTGGATTTGAAGAAAAGGGTATGATTTCATAAACACTGTGAAGGAAGTAGGATTCCTTGCCTTTTTCTCCTTCTGCTCTGCCAATTAATGTAACTGCATCTCCCGGGTTATTTGTGCTTATGCTTTTTTCTAGCCCATTCTCTCTTGTCCACAGCTCATTGCTTGTTACAGCCGGATTAAGGCTAAAGTAAACGGCGCTTGAGCCCTCAGAGATTAATCTTTCAGATATTAATTTCTCAAGGTTATCTCCTTTTGCCATATTTAATTGTTCTCCTCCTGCTTTTCAATAGAGTATGCTCCTTTAAGGTCAAGTATGCTCATTAAGTCCTTTACTCTCTCTTCAGGCATTGGCTTTGTTGACACTACACTTATTCTCGGCCCAACTAAAAGCCCTTTTACTGTTCCTCCAAAAATTGCCTCCATTGTTTTGTAAGCCAGTCCGTGTCTGTATAAAACGCTATTATCTCTCAGGTTAGTCTTTCTGTAATCATAGCTTCCTCCCCATCTATAAGGAGAAAAGAATTCTACCTGTAGGTCATCAGCATAAACCCTGTCATTAAACCATCTTCTATCCAAATTACCAAAGTGGATCCTTTTGTTTGCAGAGTTCTGCAGTACTTGCAAAGCCAGGTCATGCATGTTTTGGTGGTAAGCCCTTTTTCTATCTATAAGCCTGTAACCATATTCTAGCTTTAGTCTGAACATTTTTTGTGTTTTTATATTGCCTGTTGCATCGTATGTTTTCAATGCACCGGCATTTACAATCTCATATCTTAAAAGCTTGAACGGGCCAAGGTTCTTGTGCGGTTCTAAACCAGCCTGCTCCAATTGATTTAATCTTCTTATCTCAGAAAGTTTGTCTTCTAAACCTACAATTTTTGCACCTGGCATTTCTGCAGCCACTTGTACTTTCGCAATTTCATTATAAGCCATTAAATCAGCAATATTACCAGTGCCCATTTCTCTTTGCAATGAACCAGTGAAATTCTGCAAGTTGTATTTTCTAGTGTCATTCCATTCGGTGTAATTAAAGCTTTTAGCTATTGCGTCAGAACCGTTCGTATTTATTGCTTTGTATCCTGCTCCAGAAACAAATCCTACAACTTTCATAAAACACCTCCTAATAACCTAACCCCATATCAGGACCAGCTGAATAAGGGTTAACTCCTAACATTTTTGCAATGTTTTCTGCGTTCATTCCATTGCTCCCAGGGTTGATTGCACCTCTTGATGAGTTCAAAGCAAGATAAAGGCCAGTCATTGGATCTGGATTTGCATTGCTGAATGAATTTGCAGCATGCTTTTTATCCGAATCTGAAAACTGGGTATTGTTTTCATTTGATATTATACTTGCCATAGTCCCCATCAATCTCTTTTTATCATCTTGCTTTAAATCTTCAGATATATCCCTGAATGTCTTGTCCATGCTGCTTATTAAAGTATCTATCTGTTGGTCATTAAGATCTAGTTTCTTATAAGCATCTCTGTTGTAGGGTATTCTTTGGAAGTAGTCTGCAAGCTTTGAAAACTCATTATTTTTTAAGTCATTTTCCATATCTTTTAAAAGCTCGTTTGTTTTTATGCTATTTCCATATGCATTGTTTTTGCTAAGTTCCTGCTTTAAATTGTTAGTAAAAGGGTTAAGCATTATCATAGGGTCATTCAAAGATCTCTGCGCCATATTATGATAATGCTCGGGGGTTAAAGTGCTTTTTATTTTGTTATATTCAGCCGACAAAGCAGGAGTAAACTGGTTTATTGTGCTTTGGATATACTCCTTTTTCTTGCTAGTTTCTACAGAAGCGTTGTTCAATCCTGCCTCCAAAGCAGCGATATACGAATGGTTCCTTTTCTTCTCTTCATCTTTTATTGCGCTATTATTTAAGTATGCGTTAAAACTTGCTAGAAAGTTTCTCCCAAAATCAGAGAAATTGTTATACTGGTTTGTTTCAAATTGTTTTATTGTTTTTACAAATGAGTTTAATGCATTATAATAATCGCCGTTTTCTTTAATTAGGTCATCTAAAGTCTGCTTGCTAGTGTTGTTCTGTGAAGGTTGGCCTTCGGCTTTATTACTGGTTTTACTGTTTTTTCCCGTGTTAATATTTTTATCCTTATCTTTAGCTACTTTCATGTTATATACTATGAAGTAAGTTCATATAAATACTTTACTATTACTATGTAGATAAATTTTTGTATAAGTTAAAGGCCATTGAGAGATCGCTTAGAAAGGCCTTTCTTGCCGAGGGAAAGCGCATTGGAAAAGAGGGATGGAAGGTAACAAGGCACTTAAATTTTTTGCCATTTAACGAGATATCAATAACTTTGCCCTTTATTTCGCTTAAGTGCTTGAATTCAATACCTAAAGAAGTTGCTGCGGAAGTTCCCAATGCAAGTATTAATTTAGGGTTTATACTAGAAAGTTGCCTTACAAGATAAGAACGGCATTTATCTAACTCCTCTTTTTTTGGTTTTCTATTGTTAGGAGGACGGCATTTTACAGCGTTTGTTATAAAAACCGAATCTCTTTTTATATTAAGGCTCTCCAGGTTTTTTGTGAGGAATTTTCCCGACATGCCTATAAACGGCCGCCCCTGTAAATCTTCATTTTTGCCTGGTGCTTCGCCTATTACAACAATGTCAGCTTTTTCGTTTCCCTCTCCAGGAACCGCATTTGTCCTTTTTAAACATAGCTCGCATAATGTACATTTTACTATCTCTTTTGAGATATCATTTAAGCTTTCCACAAATCCATAACCTCTTTTAGTTTTGTTTCATCTATCTTTCCATTTATAGAATTATCTGTTACATTGCCAGCAAATCCCAAGCCCTTTATTTTTTCTCCGAATGATTGCAAGTCCTTTGTACAGTCTTTTCCTTTCAGGATTATTATCTGTTTTCCATTTGTTATGTTAACGCATTTTTCTGGGTTGTTTTTTATGAAATAGTTTAGCTCTCCATAAAATTTTGATATTTTTACTTCCTTCAGTAGTATAACCTGCGGGTTTTCTTCCAAAATCCTGTAAAAAATTTCTTTTTCCTCCTTTTCTAGTTCGTTTGTTCTTTCATTCTCATTCTTTATGTAATCTAAGATTTTTTCAGGAATGAAATGCCTTTCCATTGCGGCGTTAATCACCTGGTTTTTTATCTGCATCAAAAACATTAAAGCATAAGTCCCTGCTAAAAATTCTATTTCAGTTTCACCTCCCAAATAAGATATTCGTTTTACAGTAAACATTACAATCTCTTTGGTTTGTTTTACATGCAGGTGTTTGCATGCTGAAAAGTCATAATCCCCTATAGATATGACCCTGACCTCTTTTTCTTTGTCAAGTCTGTCTTCATTGAATCTTAATTTAGGGTTATTTTTTGTTGCTTCATCCAAATTTTCAAAATTTTCCTCTTTTACAGCCAAATTTTCTAGAATTTTTTCATTTACTCTCTTTTCAGCCAGAGTTATTTTTTCAAAAGGTATTATTTCTTTTATGTAAACCTTCCCGATATCATCTTCTCTGTATGTGTCAGCTTTTCTTACATGTATGTCTAATCCTTGTTCTTGCAGGGCCCTTGCAAACATGTGCTCTGCGGTATGCAGCCTAGCTCCTTCAATGCTTTCTTCCATCTCTATTGTAATTTGGGAAAGAATTTAACTTTTTGTAAAGCTTGAGCTGAAGTTTGTTAATCTATCGCAGTATGATATAACGCTATAAATAGGGAAATACATTTATTAATCCAAAGATAGAAAGATGTTTATGATAAGCAATGAAAACGGAAAGATAGAACTAGAAGGATGGGCTGAGAATGTAAGAAATCTTGGAGGATTAGCATTCATAACTGTAAGGGATATAAACGGGAGGTACCAAGTAACAGTCTCCAAGAATTCAAATCCAGAAATATTTGAAAAGATCAACGAAATAAAGGCAGAGTCTGTAATCAAAGCAGTTGGGGAAAAGAAGGAAAATGCAAAGGCAGTAAACGGGTATGAGATAATACCTGAAAAACTCGAGATAATAACAACAGCAGAGCAGCCAGTCCCTTTAAATTTAAGCGAAAAAGTACAGTCTTCATTGGATAAGGAAATTGATTTCAGATTTTTGAGCCTAAGAAAGCCAAAGACTGCGGCGATCTTTAAAATACAGAGCACTGTAAGCAACGCAATAACAAAATTTTTCGAAGACCAGGGGTTCTATCAGATACATTCATCAAAAATAATATCACAGGCAACAGAAGGAGGAGCAAATGTTTTTCAGGTTCTTTATTTTGATAAGACAGCATTTCTGGCACAGTCACCGCAATTTTACAAGCAGATGATGATGGCTGCAGGTTTTGAAAAAGTTTTTGAGATAGGGCCTGTTTTCAGGGCAGAGCCGCATCACACATCAAGGCATTTGACAGAATACACAAGCGTAGACCTGGAGATGAGTTTCATAAAATCATATGAGGATGTAATGTCGGTAATGGAAAAATTAATGCTTAGGATCTTTAAAGAAGTAAGAGAAAGAAACAAAAATGACCTTGAGCTTTACGGGATAAAATTGGATGATCCACAAGTTCCATTCCCGAGAATAACAATAAAGGAAGCAAGCGAAATCCTAAAAAAATACGGTAACAAACTTAAGGACGATGGGGATATTGACCCAGAAGGAGAAAGAATAATGGGGCAGTATGTAAAAGAAAAATACAACAGCGACTTTTTCTTCTTAACGGAATTTCCATGGTCAATAGCGCAGTTTTATCACATGAAAAAGGAAGACAATAAAGAAGTTACAAACCGTGCAGATTTAATTTACAAAGGATTAGAGATAACAACCTTGGCGCAGAGAGAGCACAGATATGATGTGCTTATATCGCAATTAAAGGAAAAGAACTTGGACCCTGAAAAATTCAAGTTTTATACAGATTTTTTCAGGTATGGTGTTCCGCCTCATGGGGGTTCTGGAACGGGCCTAGAAAGAATAGTAAAGCAGATGCTTAATCTTGAAAATGTAGCTGAAGCAACTTTGCTTCCAAGAACTCCGGATAGATTGATGCCTTGAATGTAAAAAGTTTATC
>JAKAAG010000030.1 GCA_021797085.1 Nanobdellota archaeon | reverse complement strand
CTTATACTCTGCTTTTCCTTCAGGATAGTAACAAAACGATCAAGGCCTATTGCAAAGCCAATATCTTCCGGAGCTCCAAACTTAAGTGCGTTTATGAGAAAACCAAAAGTATTCAAGGCTTCCTCTTCCTGCATTCCTATCATATTAAGTATTTTAAGCTGCAAATCTGCATTGTTTATTCTAACCGCTCCTCCTCCGATTTCATTTCCATTCAACACAAGGTCAAACTGCCTGCCCCTTACTTTTTCAGGTTCTTTTTCTAACAATTTTATATCATCTGTAAATGGAGCTGTGAATGGATTGTGTGATGGATTTAGTTTTTTAGTTATACTGTCAACTTCAAACAATGGGAAGTCAACTACCCAAAGAAAAGAAAACTTGCTGCTGAATTTTCCTATCTTATCCCCTATTACCTTCCTTACCTTGCCTAATGCCTGTAAAAGAAGCATTTCATCCAAGTCAGCTCCAAATATTATTATATCCCCGTCTTTTGCCTTAAGAGCCGCAATTATCTCATTCTCTACATTTGACAGCGACCCTGCAATTGCCTCTGGTATGGATTTCAATTTTCCATTTTCAACAAAGAGCCATGTAAGGCCTTTTAACCCGTTTCCCTTTGCAATTTCTATCACGTTAAGCATGAAATCTTTTGTTATTCTTTCAGATTTCCCATAGTCTGCTTGAAATGAAGCTGCCTTTACTTTACCTCCGCTTTCCAGGACTCTTTTTATAATATTATAATTACTTTTTTTCATTGACTCTGTGATATCGATTATCTCATAGTCGTATCTTAGATCTGGCTTATCGCTGCCGTATCTTTTTATGGCTTCTCCATACTGCAATCTCTTAAAAGGTAATTTTATGTCCTCATTCATTATTGATTTTAGTATCTTTTCTATAAGGCCCTCTATCAAAGACATAATATAGCTTTCATCTTTAAATGAAACTTCCAAATCAAGCTGGGTAAACTCTGGTTGCCTGTCCTCTCTTTGATCTTCGTCGCGAAATGCCCTTGCTACCTGAAAATACTTATCCAAACCTGCTATCATTAAAAGCTGTTTATATATCTGCGGAGACTGCGGCAGAGAATAAAACGTTCCCTTTTTAATCCTAGAAGGCACTATAAACGGCCTCGCGCCAGTCTCATAAGTATCCTTTACCAAAGTAGGAGTTTCTAGCTCAAGAAAACCATTGTCCCAGAAAAACTGCCTTGCTAATTTAGTAACCTTGTCCCTAAAAACTATATTACTTATCATCTCTGTTCTTCTTAGATCTAGATATCTGTATTTTAACCTTAAGTCTTCTGCCGCAAGGAACTTGCCTTTTTCATCGGTTATTTCAAATGGCGGAGTTTCTGCTTTGTTTATTATAATCAAGTCTTCAACTATTACTTCGAACTTCCCTGTAGGATTTTGTTCATCGATAGTTTCTTTGTCTCTCTCTTTGACTAAACCCTTTATTCTTATAACGTATTCCCTTCCAAGGGTCTTTGCCTGCTCTAAAAGATCGCCGTCAAAAACTGCCTGTGCGATTCCAGTTCTATCTGCTAAATCAACGAAGAGTTTTCCGCCATGGTCTCTAATATATCTGCACCACCCGTTCAAAGTGACCTCTTTATCGACTAATTCGGCAGACAAATCACCGCAATATGCATCCATATCCTTAGTTATTTAGCATGCTTTTTATTACTTTCTTTATAAAATCTGCAGCTTCCTTCCCGCTAACATGATATTTTTCCTTTACTTTCCCTATCATAAAACCCATTGCCTTTCCATCATTAATTCCTCTATCAAGTAAGCTCTTATCTAAAGAAAGCATCTCCTTTATACCTGCTTCAATTTCCTCTTCATCTGCTTTTTCTTCATATTTGCTTGTCCTGCCAAGAAGCTGCAGAAACCCATCTTTCTCAAGCGAGCTTATATCCTGCTTAATCATCTTCTTAAACTCTTCCTCAGAGTAATCATCTATACCAAAAGATGCGAGCTTCTCTATTAAAGAAACGCCTTTTTTGAATTCATCTTTACTTAGACCGATTAGCAGCGAAAGATTTTTCTTATTAAAGAGTATCAATTCCCTTATTGTTTTTTCGCTATACTCATTCTTGTATGCAAGTTCCTTTGCTACGCTGCTTGCTATTACTGCTTTTTGTATTGATAATTTAGTAGTGTCATAAAACGTTAAATCAGGCTCAAAAGTGAAGCCGTATTCTTCTTCCGTTTCCTTTTCCCTTGAAGAAACAGTTTCGTCTGTATCCTCCTTGTAAGACCTTGTTTCGGCGTTTATTTCCTTACCCTCTTGTATAAGGGAGGACTGCCGTCTTATCTCATATTCTGCTGCGGCAATTAAATTTCTAACTCCAGTAACGTTTTTTATCTCTACTCTCTTTTCTGCCAATGATATGTTTAGGTCTGTCTTTAGTTCCTGGTTTATGTTAACCCCTTGATAGTACAGTATGCTTCTTAATTCCTCTATGAAACCCTTAAGCTCATCTAGGCTTGTTATATCTGGCTCTGTAACTATTTCATTTAAAGGCACTCCTGACCTGTTAAAATCTATTAAAGAGTAATCCTTTTCGCGTATTATCCTTGCTGGGTCTTCTTCTATCTGAACCCTTCTTATTCCTATCCTTTTACCGTTTAAATTTACATAGCCTTTAATTCCTACTGCGCCGTCTAACTGCGTTATCTGGTATCCTTTTGGTAGATCGGGGTAAAAGTAGACTTTCCTAACAAACCATGTTTTTTCATTTATTTCACAGTTCAAAGCCTTTGCTATACTTGTTGATATCTCCAAGGCCTTTTGATTTAACACAGGTTTAGCGCCTGGTAAACCTAAACATACTGGGCATACGTTTGAATTAGGCTCTTCCTGATTTTCATAAGCTAAATCCGAACAGAATAACTTTGTTTTCGTAGGCAACGCAACATGCACTTCCAGCCCAATTTTCATCAGCTTACCTCCTCCTTAAACTTGTACTGGAAATCATTTTCCCATTCTGATAAAAAATCTAAAAGAGAATAGTCATTAAAATGATCTGTTATTACCTGAGCACCAAGAGGCATCCCTTTTTCATAAAAATACGGAAAGGACAGGTGTGGAAAACCGCACAAATTTGGCGGCACGGTAAGCATGTCCATTGAATACGCTTCTACAGGGCTTATGTCTTTTACTTCGCTTATTTTTGGTGTAAATATGGGCATAGTTGGCATTATAATAAACCCATCTTTAAGAATTTTATCCATCCTTCCTATTATTGCATGTCTGATGGCAAGCGCCTTCTCATAGTATTTCTGCTTTATGCTTTTGCTCCTTATGAATGTCCCAAGTATAACCCTTCTTTTTGCTTCTTTCCCAAACTGCTTCCTGGCAGACATAAAAAATTCATTGTAATTCAATGAGAAGTCTTTGACTTTGAAGCCGTATTTGAATCCCTGGTATTTTGCAAGATTTGTTGAAGCCTCAGACATTGATAATATATAGTAAGCAGGAACTGAATACTCCAGATAATCCATCTTTACATGCTCAATCTTATAGCCTTTTGCGGATAATTTAACTAGCAAATCTTCAAACCTGTCCTTTATTCCTTCATTAATCCCGGCCATTAGATTATCAATCACGTATAACTTGTTTGGTTTTTTATTCGATATTGCAGTTGAAAGGGAAGTGGTGTCATTTGGATCGCTGCCAATTGTATTTTCCATTACTTCTCTTATGTTATCTGCACTTTTCCCCATGAAGCCTATTTTGTCCAATGAACTTGCATAGTCTATTAAGCCATACCTTGATATTACACCATAAGTTGGCGTTAAACCTGCCACTCCGCAGAAGGAAGCAGGAGCTGATATTGAACCGCCTGTTGACTCTGCAATTGAAACATGTTCTTTTATTAAAGCCGTTGCTACTGCACTGCCAGAACTGGAACCCCCCGTAACGTATTCTTCATTAAATGGGTTCTTTGCAAGGTTCTCTGAATTCAAACCAAAACTCCCAAACCCGAATTCGTCCATGTTTGTTTTGCCTATTACTGAAAAGCCGGCATTTTCCAGCCTTTCAATCACCGTAGCATTGAATCCTGGTGTATAACCCTGTAATATCTTAGAAGAAGCCGTTGCCGGCATTCCCTTGACGCAAATATTATCTTTTACGCTTATTATCTTTCCATTTTTTTCTTTTTCATCTATAAAATTAAATGCATTTAGCTTTTCGTTTGCCTGCTTAAGCCGCGAAATAAAACCTTTGTATTCATCGTCTTTCAAACTAAGGAACTTGCCAGTCATATTTTCGGCCCCAAAAAATAAAATCTGTAATTTTCCCCATTGTAAAATACATTCTCGATTTCATTCTTATTTTCATTGCTGTCATCTCTAAGTTTCTCAGGAATTTCAACTGAGTGAAACGCAAGCTCTTCATCGTTTAAAGAAACGTCTTCAAGTTTGTCAAAAAACCTCAAGATATCGTTTATATCCTTCTCTATATAAGCCGATTCTTCTTCGTCTAAGTCTATTCTAGCAGTCTTTAACAACCTGTTAAATTCATCTTTTTCCATGGTTAAGATACAATACTATAATCTACAATATTAAATAAAACAAACTGTATAAAAGATAATGAAAACGCTTGTTATAAAAATACATTTTGAGATGGATAGAAACACAAAAAAGGAAAGCGCATCGCTTCATAAAATCTATAAGTGGGCCGATGAAATTTTCAAATCTGGTTATACAATTTACAAGACAAAAGGAGTGTGGAATGGAAAAGCTACTGACAGCTTCACAATAGAAAGATACGAAAAGAACCTTAAATTAGCGGAAGACAAAAATTTTATCAAGAAATTAAAAAGACTGAAAGAGGAACTTAAACAGGAAGAGATAATAATAACTAAGTTTATCGCGGATATGGACATAATCAAATAAGTTATGTTAGCTATTTTAACGACAATTTTCTATTAAACTAATGCAAAAAAAAGTAGAAAACACGATATTGATAGCTTTGTTAGTGATATTTCTACTTTACTTTTTGTTTACTTACAATCTTTCTCAGGCGATAAGGGACCTTGAGAGAATAAATCTCAACTTTGTACCATATATAGTATTAGCTTGGGTATTGTTTACTGCCCTAAAATTTTTGCCATGGGAACTGACGCTTAAAAAAGTCAGGATAAAACTGCCTCTGCTTAAAAGTTTTCTTTTGATGTATGCATTTTTTGGTCTTGGAATGGGAAGCGCGGGAATCGGGCAATTCATACCCTTAAGAAAACTAGACAACTTCAAAAAGAACGCTAGGTTTTTTTCAGTTAGCATAATGATTTTTTTGGGTACAACTGGAGGCATATCCGCAATATTTCTTGCACTTATCTCTTCTATACTTCTTTCTAAGTTTATACTATACTTCTTATTCATATTTGCAGCCGCTTACATATTCATAACTATACTAGGATTCGAATCTCCATACAAGAAGTTTATCGCAACAATAAAAAACAACAAGAGACTAAAAGCCTCAAAATCAATAAAAAAAGGGCTAAAATACATAGAGGGGATGAGAAAGCAAAGAAGCCTCATGGCCCAAAGATACCTTATATCTGGGATGCTGCTCTTTATACCCTCATTAATATCAGAGGCATTGCTTTTAGTCTTCATTCTTGCTGCATTCAATGTTAACATCTCGTTACTGGCAGGCATATTTATTTTTACTGTCTC